>CAXDMJ010000010.1:0-37057 GCA_963990035.1 uncultured Candidatus Poseidoniales archaeon
TTCTGCCTGTCTCGTGGGCTCGGAGATGTGTATAAGAGACAGTTCCACTACTGTCTATATTATTTTCTTCTTTTTCCATAAAATCGATCGGAAAAGAATTAGTTTATTCCGCCCTTAACATATCGGCGTGTCCACTTCAAACGACGTGGGTTACGGCCAAGTTGCAGCATGTTCTTTCGAGCTTTACTGTCTTTGAACCAAAGTACTGAACCATCTCTCTTGACAAACATAATGCCTGTACCTGGTTCAATCTCTTCATGTGAGAAACTGCATATTCTTCGCTCTGGCATCTTAATTCACCTCAGCGTCCTAGACGTCGTGCTTCACGACCTGTATCTTTGAGCATCAAAATATCTCCAACTCGGACTGGTCCGACTACGTTACGAGAAATGATACGTCCTATGTCACGTGGATTGTTTGAATCATCTACACGGACCTTAACTTGAGTTGCTTCACCAGTCATACCGGTACGGCCGACGATTTCAACGACCTCTGCTGGCCATGCTTCTACTGCCATATTTTTTTCCTCCAGTTATCCATTAGAAAATTCACGCAGTCATTGTCTCATAGTGAGACTTAACTTCATTGAATCTATCCATTCCATCTTTCTCTACTGACATAACTGCAATTGCTGCAGTACGTGTACCAGCAGTCATACCAGCAGCTTCTGCTAAGTATGCTTGATCATTTACGTAAATGAATGGAATTGATTTTTCTTTGCAAATCATAGGGATGTGCGCTAGAAGTTCTCCAGGATTGACGTTCTCTGCCATTACGATCATTTGAGCTGTACCGCGCTCTGCTGCCTTAGTAACTTCATTAGCACCTTTCTTTAGGCGGCCTTTGCCATCTTTACCTAGAGATTTTACCATCTCATAGACTTGCTCTTGTACGTCTTGTGGGGTTTCAAAGGCTATATGTACACTCATTGGAAGGACTCCTCATGTTGGGGTAAGTCGGCGCAGGACGTGGCTCATATAAACGGAACGGATAATTACAACACAGATTATTTTTGTAAATTAACCTAATTTAGACAGTAAATAATTTACTCTAGTAGCTCCATTAATCCTCTAGCTAGAGCAGGTGCAGCACTTACGATAGCTCTCGGATTTGGTAGTGAATCGGTGCTATGTACCCCGTCTACATGATTTGCTAGACGTGAGATTGCCCCTCCTGTGAATAATCCATGAGTACAAGCTGCATGTACTTCTTTCGCTCCTTGGCGGCGCAAAGCATCACTCGCTCGACAAATTGTTCCGCCAGTACTAATCATGTCATCGACAATCGCCACGATTTTTCCATTGACATCTAGATCCTTAGGTGTATGTTCTATTGTATGTGCATCAATTCTAGTTTTTTCCAAATAACTAAATTCACATCCTATTAGGTCTGCAACTTCTGTAGCTCTACTAATAGCACCTTTATCTGGACTTAGGATGAAATCTGGTTTTACTGCTTCTGAGAGTCTTTGCGCAACTTCAGGCATGGCACTGACGAATTTAATTGGGAAATCCATATCTTCGAGAACAGCGGGAGCATGGAGGTCTAGGATTACCATTCCATCGCAACTTCTTGCAAACAGTTCTGCGATTACTTTAGCAGAGATGACTTCTCCTTTTGAGAAACGCTTGTCTTGTCTAGAATATCCATAGTAAGGTATTGCTAAGTATACTCCCGGGCCAACCTCTGGCATACTCTGTGGTTCAATTCCTTTGAGGTTCTCAAGATTTCCTTTTCTTACATCTCCAATTGATTCTAGAAGTAGAATAGTCTGAAGAATTCCAGAATCTGGATATGTATTTGAAACTAAAATCACTGGTTCTGAACGAATTGCTTCTATTGCATCTTCAGGGACACGTACATATCCTTCACTATCAGGGAATCTTCTAGTGACGAGTTCGATGTACTGCATACCCAGTAGTGGAGCCAAAGCCTCTGCTACATCTCGGCCCGAAGAACCACTCACGACCACCATGTGTAAGCCGTTCGACAAGACTGTACTTCATGACTCTGCCGCAAATAAAACGAACAGATTCTCGATAGAAACCTATGATTAGACAAGGGGCATCTTCAAAATAGGACTTGATTTCGCCGACTCTGCTTATGGGCGTGTAGCTTAGTTTGGCTGGAGCACCCCGCTGATAACGGGGAGGCCACAGGTTCAAATCCTGTCATGCCCACCATTTTCTCTTCTGGTGGATACTTTATCCAACTTAATGAGTTAGAAAACTCACTCTTCTTCGAAATTTGGGTCATTTAGTTTGAGATATGTTGGCAAAGTAACTAAGCGCTTTGTAGAGCATCTTAGGATGACCTCATCCAGGCGGGCAGTTGTTCTACCTAGTTGTGCTACAGGGACTACTATTGTCTCTGGGAGATTATATCTATCTCTTACGGTAAAGTGAGTTTTGACTACAACTCCTTTGAATGTCCTCTTTGTTTTCTTCATTTCGATTACATTACCTATGTCTATACCATCGTTATCTAAAACAGCACGATCTAGTAATTCATCAGGTGCATACAGTTTTTCATTGATTCTAACAGTATTCCTCCATCTTCTCTGTAGTTCTCGAATTGATTTTGTTAATTTCACACTACCATCTGGCCTTACACTATGTACTAATTCCTTAGAAAGAGGTGCATATTCTGCTGGTTTCCTCATATATTCTCCAGCGACTACATCTGTGACTTGGATCCTTACTGATTGTACGCATTCGTCTCTTGGATGAAATCTCTCACCAGTGATTGTTCCGACTAAAGTTTCTCCAACATATACGTCTCTTTGTAGTAGCTCTTGTATCCTTATTTCTTCGTTCATATCTGTTCCTCAATTGTTGGAGTGGTGCATCCCGTCGCGTTTCTCCTAAGGGTGAGTCGTGGAATTAGCACTTATACTATCCGCTAGTTAAGACTGATAATCCAATTGAAATATTTGTTTATTATTGAAAATTCCAATTGAAAAACTAAAGTTACTTTGATTTTTTGTATGATTATCGGAAATTGACTTTTTCAAAGATAGCGAGAGAATTAAAACCCTCATTGAAGCAGTATTTTCTACTCTAATACAGCATATGTTGATGTGTAGTACGGTAGTCGCAAGTTCATGTCAGATGTACTCGCTCAACTGGCGGAAATCCGCATGAACACAGGAAATAAACAAACTGTAGGCTTGAAAGATGAAATTGTAACTCGTTTTGCAGAGAAAGATCAATCATTAATCCGTGCTATCTCAGAAGCATCACAAGTTCACAAAGAGCATCTTCAAGAGTTTGGTTCAGATCATATGATGATGAATGAAACTGACTTAATCAAATATTTACAATCGGATTATGTTAACTTCTATGCTCCAGCTACTGTAAACCCATATGTTGCGATTGCAGCACGTGGCCCATGGATTGTAACATCACATGGAGCAGTATTGCATGATAATGGTGGATATGGTATGCTTGGTGGTGGACATGGTCCTGACGATGTAATTGGTGCAATGTCTAAAAATTGGGTTATGGCTAATGTGATGACGGCATCATTTAGCCAAAAGAGATTCGCTGAAGCACTTCGTAAGGAAGTTGGTTATTCTCGTAGTGAATGCCCATTCTCAAAATTCGTTTGTATGAATAGTGGTTCTGAATCAGTAACTATCGGTATGAGGATAGCTGACGTTAATGCAAGTCAGATGACAGGTCCTGGTGGCCGCCATGAAGGAAAACCAATCAAGAAGATTGCTTTGAAGCAAGCATTCCACGGAAGAACTCAACGACCAGCTACAATCTCAGATTCTTGTAAGAAAGCTTACATCAATAATCTTGCAACTTTCCGAGACCGTGAGAGCATTATTATCGTTGAACCAAATAATATTACGGATTTACAGTCAGCCTTTTCTCGAGCAGACTCAGAAGGCTTCTTTATCGAACTTTTAGCTATGGAGCCTGTACAAGGAGAAGGTTCTCCAGGGCAAGACATCAGTCGTGAGTTTTATGATGAAGCTCGAAGATTAACCTCTGAGCATGGAAGTATGCTACTAGTCGACTCAATTCAAGCAGGATTCCGTGGCAAAGGTTGCCTTTCTATTGTTGATTATCCAGGATTTCAGACAGCTCTAGTCCCTGATCTTGAAACTTGGTCCAAGGCTCTTAATGCAGGTCAGTATCCTCTTTCTGTTCTCGGTTTATCAGAGCGTGCAGCTGATTTGTATGTTGTAGGGATTTATGGTAATACAATGACTACTAACCCTCGAGCTCTTGAAACTGCAGTTGAAGTTCTAGGGAAGATTACTCCAGAAATGCGCGCAAATATCCTTCTTCGTGGTGAAGAATTTGTTGAAAAACTTGAACAATTACAATCCGAATTTCCTAATGACATTAAATTAGTTCAGGGTTCAGGACTTTTACTCTGTGCGGAGCTTGATCCTCACAGATTACCAGTAGTAGGATTTGAGTGTGTAGAAGAATGGTGTAGGATCAATGGTCTTGGAGTTATTCATGGCGGCCAGAATGCACTACGTTTCACTCCTCACTTTGGAATAACTTCTGATGAGATAGATCTTGTTATAGATGTAGTAAGGGATTGCTTAGTTGCTTTTTCTGAAATTAAACCTCTTGCGGCAGTATGATACTTTAGTCTCTATTCGGGAGGTTTAGGTGAACCAATGTCAAAGATGATTAATCTTCTTGGAGAGAAAGATAATTTCTTTCTCGCATTGAAAGATAGACTCGAGAGAGCTGGAGCACTATTTACTCCAGACTCTGAGGAAGCAGATCTTATTGTCGGTCTTGGGAAACATGCTCTGAATAAGTCAGTTGATGTGGCTATTATTGCTGAAAATGATGATTCTCGTAGTGGTGATTTTGACACAATAATCAATGCGGGGCTAATAATTAGAATTCATGACCTGATGATTCCTGAAGGGAGTCAAGGATGGGGGCCAGTAGATGTTGAAGAATGGGTTGACTGGGTTAGAGATGGTAAAATTGATTTTACTCCTGAAATCAAACCAAAACATTGGGTTCATATTAGAGATGCAACTGATGCAGTATCTTTGCTAGTTATGGCTGACACTAATATATTCACACAAGGAGTTGTAGATTTATGTGGTCGGAGAGCCTGGGGGCCAGATTCAGTAATTTCTGAGATTAACCTATTATGGGAAAGATTCACCAATGCAATTACTTATTCTCATACTACTGAATCATTATCAAATATACCAAGCCCTGCTGCAGTTCAATATGAAGGAGAAAGGCTCCGACCTGATCTAAAGCCCCTGCACGATGCAATGCAAAATGCAGGTAGAGAGGAAGGTTGGAGGCCTTTAACTCCAATGCGTGTGGCCTTAATGGAATTTCTAGCTCACGCTAATTCCAATCAGGGCCAGAGTCATAAGACTTAGAAATCGTATTAACGAATTCAGTTGGTCTTATCTGCTTGTACTTTAGCACGAACATCTTGTGCTGTAGCCTTTGCAGCTTGCATAGCCTTACGAACACGGGTGCCAGCAGCGGCATTACCCTTGTCGTGCTTTGCAGCATCTCCCATAGCTTCTGTTAGTGCATCTATCATTCCTTGTACCATCGATTCAACGGACATATCCAAGACGGCATCTCTGACCGTTCTTAGCCATTGTGCCCCTCAAGGCTAGTAAACAGCATAATTCGTATAATTAGCAAATAGCCGTTTTTGAACTAAAAGAGGAGAGAAAACCCTAATTTCTGAATAAATCAGCACCTAAAATAGGTAATAACACGCTTGCATCCCCTTCAACTACTACCTGAGGCGCTTCAGGCCTTATTTTTCCCCAAGAAATAGCTTCTTTGAGTCTAGCACCTGATAATGAACCATCGTGTTCTGGTGCAGTTGTGATTCCAACAGCTGAATCTAAACCATCTCTATATTGATTCCACCAAATCACATGATGTTTAGAAATTCCTCCTCCAACCATTAATGCATGAGATTCTTCAGCAGTCCAAGTCATATCAGATAAAATTTGTTCATCTGCTAGGAAATCTACAATGAAGTTTGGATTTTTCTGCCTATGCATGAAAAGCTGCGCGCCAATTGATCCATCAGATAATCCTGGAATGACCATTGGGATTCTATGCTTTGCTACCCAATGTAACAATGAGGTTTCATCTTCGATTCTATCTCCCATAGCCCAGCATAATTCTACTGACCCAAAACCAAGCCAAGGATTCTCAGGATATTTCTCCATTCTTTCTTGTTCGATTTCTTCTAACCAAGGTAGAACTCTTTTTTCTAGAATTTCTCCATAACATTCGTTTGGAACTATAACATTCCCTAATCTATTGAGACCTTCTTTACCGAGTGCTATATCATCAAGGCTAAAGTCACCATGGAAATAATCCTGATAGGTTCTAGCAATGTCATGATCCAAAGTTCCACAAGTAGTGATAATCACGTTGAATGCTTTACGTTTTATTGCTTCTAGGAAAAACCCTCTAGTTCCAGTTGCGCATAAGCAAGCTGGGAAAGAAAGCCAATTGAGAACTCCCTCCTCATTCGTCTTTTCAATGCTAATTTTTAGTATATCTCGAGCATGAGCAAGCTTTGTTGCAGTAAATCCACCTGCCTTTGACATTTGATCAATAAGTGAACGAACATCTTCTACTTTCGAGAAGTCATAGTCCTCAACAGGCGCAGTAAAGTCATCACGTGAGTAGGCAGACACGAGTCTTTCGCCGAACTCTTTCGTATTCAATTAGTCGGATTCTCCAATTGATAGATCCTATCTCTAAGTTGGGCTGCTCTTTCGAATTCAAGTCTTGCCGCAGCAGCTTTCATTTCTTTTTCCATTTTTCGAATTAGTTTAATTCTATCATCAGTATTTTCGATAGACTCATCGCCCATTTGATTCATGATACTAGCTTCCTCATCGATCCAATCTGGCTGACTAATATTATCTAAGACCGAACCAGTTGAGTTCCATGCCGAAGTTCCAAGTCCGAATTTTTTAGCTAATCCTTCAACTCCCTTTTTACCAGGCTTCTTAGCAACTAATCTTCTTCCTCCACCTACTCCTTTCCCTGCAACTCCTGCCATTAAATCTCCAAATTCTGAATTCATAACTGGTAATGATTTTTCTATTGTTTTAGGAATAATACCATTTTCCTCATTATGTTGATTCTGTCTTTTCCTTCTTTCAATTGTCTGTTTAATTGATGCTTCCATCGCTGCAGATATCGTATCCGCATACAGAAGAACTCTGCCATTTTGGTTACGTGATGCTCTCCCTATGGTCTGTAATAATGAGCGCTCATTTCTCAAGAAACCTTCTTTATCTGCATCAAATATAGCTACTAGACTAACTTCAGGTATGTCTAATCCTTCTCTTAGTAGGTTAATTCCTACAATAATATCAATATGCCCTAATCTTAATGCTTTGATAATTTCAGTTCTTTCTAGGGTGTCTATTTCACTATGTAAATGATGAGCCTTGAATCCATTTCGATTTAGATATTCTGCCACTTCTTCAGCGAATTTAATAGTCATCACAGTAACCAGAACTCGTTCATTTACTTCAACACGTAAACGTATTTCATCTTGGAGGTCTTGAATTTGACCTTCAGTGGGTCTGACTTCGATTATTGGATCTAGTAAACCAGTTGGTCTTATTTCCATTTGTACTACTCCATCAATTGATTTCATAGTCTCTGCAAGGAAAGCTCTTTTCTTTTTCTTCTCAATATCTGGCTTCCCACCACCACCTTTACTTCTAACATGGAGTAAACCATCTGGAATTGGCTGTTTTGTAATTTCTGCGAGATGTCTTAGTTCTCTTTCACCTGGTGTCGCACTAACATAGAGCATTTGTGGAATTAATTCTTGAAATTCGTCAATTCTTAGAGGACGATTATCAAATGCTGAAGGAAGGCGGAAACCATGATCAATGAGATTCTTTTTTCTAGAATAATCTCCTCCATACATACCTCCAACTTGAGGTAATGTTACGTGACTTTCATCCATAATTACAAGATATTTTTCTGCATCTCCATGGAATTGCTCAGCACATGTCGAGAAGAAATCAAGAAGACAGTATGCTCTCTCATTTTTCTTTCTACCGTCAAAATGTCTTGAATAGTTCTCAACACCCTTGCAAGATCCAACTTCTGTCAACATTTCTAAGTCGAATTTTGTTCTCTGTTCGATTCTGTGCGCTTCCATTTCCATACCCTTAGAATGATAGTGGTCAATTCTTTGATCTAATTCTGTTTCTATATCTTCAACCGCTTGTCCAAACTTTTCTTCACTAGTCATATAGAATTGTCTTGGGTGTATCCATGCCTCTTCTATTTCATCCAAAGGTTCCCAAGATACAGCTTCACAAACTTGTATTCTTTCTATTCCATCCCATCCGAATCTAATTCGAATAGGATCATCTCTGCTTGGCATCCATACGTCAAGAACCTCTCCTCGCAGTCTGACATCTCCTCGAACAATTTCTCCAGTAGTTCTTCTATATTGTAGTGCTACTAAATCTCTGACAATCTCTTGTGGATCTGCTTCTTGACCTACGCTTAATCTTACATGAGATTGTTGAAATACTTCTGGAGGATTCAGTCCATAAATCACGGAAACAGTACCTACAGCAATTACATCTGGTCTACTTACTAAAGAAGCGACTGTTGAGAATCTCTCTTGTTCAATTCTTTCATTCATTTGTAACTCTTTATCGATATACATATCTCTTCCGGGGAGGTAAGCTTCTGGTTGATAATAATCATAATAACTTACAAAATATTCAACTGCGTTTTGAGGAAATAATTCACTCATTTCTTGCCATAATTGCCTTGCTAGAGTCTTATTATGAGATAATATTAGGGTAGGAATTTGTAATCTTTCGATAATATTAGCCATAGCGAATGTTTTACCAGAGCCAGTGACTCCCATCAATACACATCTTTCTTGACCTTCATTAATTTGCTTAATCAGTTCTTGAATGGCTTGTTCTTGGTCTCCGGCAGTACCGTAGTCTGATTTCAACACAAACATTCAATCACCTCAATCGATTAAACCATCAGTTGATGTTTCCATCATCATGATGGCAACTAGAAGTATCCACCCAGTTAGCATTGAAACTCTGAAGAAGGTAGTTTGAAAATCCTTTAATCTTGTTCTAGCTAATATTACAGTTATATTGGCTATAGACATAATTCCTGCTGCAGCTAAAAACCAAATTTCATCCATCGGGTTAGATATTGCAAAACAGGCAAACCAAAGTAGTGTTAATTGTACAGAAGTTCTTGTAGTCATATTTTCACCAAAACGTGCAGGGAATGAGTGTATTCCATTTTCTTTGTCACTTTCAATATCCATGCGTGCATAATTAATGTCGAAGGCTGTAATCCACAACATTACTCCAAGAGATATGAATAGTATCTCTGGAGACCATAGATAATCAGTATATCCATCATGCATACCAGTTATTGCCGCCCATCCATGTACATCTGCAGCAACTGCAATCCAAGCCCCCGCTGGAGCAAGTCCTAGACAAATCCCTAGCCAAAAGTGGCATAACCACGAGTATCTCTTGACATATGGATATATTACGAATACTAATACTGGTAACCAAGCCATCATCAAAGCTACTTCATTCAGTTGCCAAGCGCCTAGAAGGAGCATTGAAAGAAATACAATAGAAAGGATGTAGGCTGTTTGCATAGTAATTGAACCTGAGACTAGATGCCGATTTGCAGTACGTGGATTTACAGCATCAATATCTCGATCGATTATACGATTCAAAGTCATTGCAAGTCCTCTTGCTCCTACAGCAGCAATGAGAATCCACAGGAGATCAATACCAAATTTTTGAGTTTCAAGATCATTCATGAATTGCTCATGTGCTAGTATATATCCAATAAGTATGAATGGAAGAGAAAACAAAGTATGTTCTATTTTTACAAACTCAAGTACTTCTTTAATTCCCATCAGAGTCCCTCTCTTTGCATCCACTTTTCAACTCTTTCTTCAATTTCTGGATCGTGTAATGTAACCGCTGGCCAACGCCTTACTGGAAGTGGTCCTTCGTTAGATGGAATAGGTGCTGTTGCATCCCAAGCAACTCTTTTTCTTTCTTCATCGAAATGGAAATCACGTGCTACTTCGAATCTACAAAATAATTGCCATAATAGTCTTCTTCTCCAATGTTCTTCATCTAAATCTGCATCATCGTCAGTAATGAATAACCATCTGAGATTCTTTGCAGCTTCTAAAGACCAAATTTCATCTCTAATTCTTGTAATTTGTTCTCTTTGAGCTTTGGCAGTTTCTTCATTTAATTCTTCCATACTAGATTCTGGTCGAGGTCCACCTTCGACATAAGTAGTTACAACTAACATCGATGAAGCCATCATTTTCGCCTTAGTAACTCCTTCAATTCCAGATGCTGAGATACCTAATGAATCAGGGCAGCCCATCATTTTCGGTTCATTTGCTCTAGGGTCATTTGGAGTTGGTGTAGTTGCATCAATTAGTAGTTTTGAATGTACATTTTGCCACGGAGATGCATGAGCTAGAGAATCAGCAACCATTCCATCAAGGATGATTAAATCTTCAGGAATTCTGACATTGTAATCTATAACTTTCAATAATGCATCGAGGTCTTTCACATTATGATCTTCATCTACTGCAATTATAGATTTTAAAAACATCATTTGCCCAGCACCCATTAATCCTAGAGCTGTTTTTCTTGCCTGTCTAGGATATCTTTGTTTGGAGGATACGATAGCAAGATTATGGAATCCAGTTTCTAATGGTAAGAATAAATCTTTTACATCTCTATGCTGGAATTGTAGTACTGGACGGAAAGCATCACCTATCGCCTCTCCAAGATAGCCATCCTCCATTGGTGGTACTCCAACAATAGTCATTGGAATAGTTGGATTTTTCCTGTGAGTAATTGCTGTAACATGCATTACTGGATACTCTTCCTCTAAACAATAATATCCAAAATGATCACCAAATGGTCCTTCAGTTCTAGTTTCTCCTGGAATTGTATAACCTTCTATTACAAAATCAACTTCTGATGGCACCCATAAATCATTAGTTAGACATTTTGTAATTCTCAACCTTCTTCCATTTAGTAATCCTGCGAATTCATATTCCGAGAGATTATCCGGAAGTGGGGATATCGCGCTAAACATTACTGGAGGAGGACCTCCTAGACAAATTGCTACTGGCATACGATTTTCTTTTCCAATCTCATCAGCATGATCTGCTGCATGTTTATGCGCTTGCCAGTGAAGACCAATTTCTTTTTCTCCAAATATTTGACCTCTGTACATCCCCATATTATGTTGGCCAGTTTTAGGATCTTGAGTTACAACTAATGGTAATGTAATGAATGGCCCTCCATCCATTGGCCATGTTGTTGGTATTGGAAGTTTAGTCATATCTGGATTTTCAATAACAACTGCCTGGCAAGCACCTTTCTTCACTTTTTTTGGTGCCATAGACATTCCTTGCTTAGCTAATTCTAACCCCGTCCAAGGTTTCTTCAAGATGCCACCAATATCCGGTTTCATTAGATTAACCATAGTTTCTCCAATTTCTTTTGGATCTTTAACTCCTAGTGCCTTGTTAGTTCTCTCTCTTGTTCCGAATAAATTCATTGCTAGAGGATATTTACTAATTTCTCCATTTGCTAAACGCGGTTGATCAAAAATAATTGCAGGTCCACCTTTTTTCACAAGTTTATCAGCAATACAACCAGCTTCCAGATAGCAATCAACAGGGTGACTGATACGAATAAGTTCATCAGAATCTCTCAAATTAAGAAGATACTCACGAAGGTCGCGCCACGCCATATATACATTCGAGACGCTTATTGGTTGAATATGTTCGTTCGTAATCATAGGAGGTTCGACCGACGGTTTCTTTGACTAATGGCCTTCCTCACTGCTTCTATGGGAGAGGCCGTGACTACCTGCGACGTACTCGTAATAGGTGCTGGACCAGGTGGTGGGAACGCTGCTTTACATAGTGCAAGAGCAGGTCTTTCTACCATTTTAATTGAAGATCACAAAGAGATTGGGACTCCAGTACACTGTGGTGAATGTATTTCTGATGTGGCTTGTGATAACTTAAATCTTGAATTACCAGATCATGTAATTAGTAAGAGAGTGCATGGTATTAGAGTAATATTTCCAGATGGTACTGAAAAAAAATTAACTGAAGAAGGATATGTATTGGAAAAACATCTTTTTGAAAGATGGATTGCAGATGAAGCAGTATCTGCTGGTGCTTTATTGAATCTAAATCATAAATTAACTAGTATGGAAAAAATATTTGTTGACGAAAAGTTTGCTGGCTGGCGTTGTGAAGGAAAAGGTGAACACTTTCCTATCGAAACTAAAGTAGTGATAGATGCTTCAGGTGTTGCTGGAGTTTGTTCTAAAATTTTAGAACTTAATCCTCGACCGAAAGTAATTGCTGGTATGCAATATGAAATGCTTGAAGTACCAACTGATGATTATCTAGACTTCTATATCTGGCCCAAATATGCTGAGAAAGGATATGTATGGATGATTCCTAAGTGTGATGGAAGAGCTAATGTAGGCTTAGTAACAGAAGACAAGTCTAGGACTAAGAAAGGATTAGATGAGTTTATCGAAGATACTCATTTCAAAGATTTAGAACAAGTAGCACCTCCATGGAAGGTAAAAGGTAATCCTGCATTTGGTGGCACAATTCCAATTTCCGGTCCTCATGATAATACTCATGCTGATGGTTTAATGCTTGTAGGTGATGCTGCAGGATTTACTTCACCATTATTCGAGGGGGGTTCTCATTTAGCATTGAAATCTGCAGTATTTGCTGCTGAAACCGCAGTGAAAGCTATTGCATCAGGGGATTTGACTGCTGAATCATTAGAAGATTATTCTAAGGCATGGAAGAAGGAATTCCCTCCTTATTCAAAGATATTACGTGGGAAATCAGCATTATTTGAATTATCTGATGATGATATGTCTTTGATGGCTCAATGTTTTCCCGATGAAATGAGTAATATGGGGCCACATGGAAAATTAGCGGTTTGTTTCAAAATTTTAATTCGTCGACCTGGACTTTATGCCAAGAAAATTATTCCTGCAATGCTGTCTTTTGGTTATTCTCGTGCCAAGTACTATGGATGGTGATTGAATCCTTTCTTACTATGGGGAAATTCTACTCATATTTGCTATACTAGCTAGTATGCATCAGATTATTCGTCCAGATAATGCAGGTACTAGATTATTCAAGAATTTTACAATCTTATCACAAACTGCTCCATTCATACTTCTTGTTTTTGCATTTATTATCGATGATTCGAGCTTGAAATTAGTTACTGAATATGGTGGTTCAGATCTTCCTATATTATATCGAATCTCTGCGGTTTGGGGCGGTAGAGCCGGTCCATTACTTCTCTTTGCAGCTTTAATTTCAATTGTGACTTGGTTTATGACAGATAAAGAAGAATTAGATTATGATGTTAGAATCATGCATGGTTTTTCTCTTGGGATCTTCTTTATTTCTTGGTTTCTTAGACCTTTTGAAGGTTCAGAAGGAGTAATTCCTAGTGAATTAAATCCATTATTACAAACAGATTTGATGGTTATTCATCCACCAGTTGTTTTCTCTTATTACGCACTTTGTATTGCCACAGCATCTGTAGCAATGGGTGGAATTATTCATCAAAAATCTGCTAAAGAAATTCATGATGCACAATTACATTGGGCACGTGCTGCTTTTGTTATAGGTACAATAGGGATTGGTTTAGGGGGACTTTGGGCTTATACTGTTCTTGATTGGGGTGGATATTGGGCTTGGGATCCAGTTGAAACAGGGTCTATTTTACCATGGTTCGCTCTTCTTTTGATAGTCCATGCAAGGTCAACTCCAGATACTTCAAAATCAATCAAAATCTCTCCTGCTCTAGGTCTAATTTCTGGTGCACTTGCAATTCATGCGACCTTAGTGACCCGAGCTAATGGTGTTTGGGCATCAGTACATGCTTTTGCAGCCGATGGATTGGGTACTGAAAGTCACGACCCATATATTCGTGTAATGTATATTATTGATGCTAGTCCTATTGGTTTCGAACTTGCATCCTATATGATTGCAATTTTAATTCTTGGTTCTTTTGCGATATACTTCTTAGTAAATCAACAAATAAATCATCTACATTCTGAAAATAAGACACTATTATTGGAAGATCGGAAAGAGTTTTCATTAATTTTACTAGCAATGACTTTACTAATATCAATATGGATAGGCTCAACAGCAGTCACCGTCGTTGGAATATCATTTATGATTTTACTAATAACTAGTGATTCTAATAAACCATCTCTTCCTTGGGTATTTTCTGGAGTTTTACTAATGTTTTATGCTAGTTGGTCTTCATCTGCAACTATTCCTCAAGCAATAGCTGGTATGGCGCCATTCCTTATTGTATGGTTAATTTCAGATGATGAAGATGATTTAGAATCACTGTCTTTACCATTCAAATCAGTATCAATGAGAATGAAGTTCGCTAGAGCAATACCGTGGTATGGGACATCAGCCTTCCTTCTTCTTACTTGGTTATTACTAACTGTCGAAATTGATGGTACTAATTTAGAAGCTCATGAATTCTATGGTGCACCTTTTATTGGATTATTAGCAATTGGTTTGACCATATATGCTTGGGGTAAATCTGTCGATATTAAGACTGGAAATATTTTATTTGTTACGATTTTTATTATTTCCATAGTTTCAGCTATATATTCTAAAGAATTTAATTTACCAGGCGATTCTTCTCTATTATTTGCATCAAGTTTTAGTCGTGGGTCAGTTGCAATATTCTTGTTAACTTGGATGGCTCTTGCAATCCCTCCTAATCTTAAACAGGCCTATGTGACAACATCTAATGTTATACCAAAAATTAGAGAAAATGGGGTCTTCGCGAAGAAGAATGCATCTCGACTTCGTTTATTGGGATCTCATCTTTCCCATATCGGAATATTACTACTATTAGTTGGACATATATTTACTACCACACTAATAGATCGTTCAGATCCATCTCACTTGGTAACGCTAAGTCGTGACCAAGCAATATTGCACGATGGTTATGAATTTACTTTCATAGATGTTGAACTAATTGATCTAGAATCAGAGGATTATGACTACCCTGTTGGAGATGGCTACCTTGGAGTTGTTATAGAAATGAGAAAAGATGGAGAATTGATAGATATTCTCCGCCCTGGGATACTAAGATTTGATTCACCCAGCGGACAAGTAACTCCGCGGTCGGAACCAGATAGACATGTGGGGTTATTTGGAGACACAATAATTATTCTTGACATATTTCAATCTAATGATTTGTTAGATGCAATGATGTTTAGAGAAACTAGTGAAGTAGACAGAATTCGAGTCACTGTACACGATTTACAGGGTTCCCATGCAGTTTGGATAGGTTGGATTTTGATTATAATCGGAGGCGGTCTTGCCTTAATCTCAAGCCCTAAATTCCATCAAGATAAGGAAATTCATTGAATAATTCTACCATGGACATAACCGTTTGTATCAAAAAGGAGAAGCAGGTCGGCGGGCTGCCCGGAGGCACAAAATATGGATGAAGGTTCAATTGTTCACATCGACTACGACCTGTATGATGCAGGTTCTGAAAGACTTATCGAGACTACACGCGAGGACGTCGCAAAAGAGCATGATGTCTTCGATGAATCACGTACTTACCAACCTATGATTACAATAGTTGGCGATGGTCGTTTGATTAGTGGTTTTGAAAATCACTTGAATGATGCGGAAGCAGGTAAGGATTACGAATTCGATATCGAGCCTTCAGAAGGATATGGCGAAAGAGATTCCAGTCTTATTGAAACAATTGGACAAAATGTATTGATGCGCAGTGTGAAAGATCCTAGCACTCTTGCAATCGGCGCACCAGTTGAAATTGGTGGACGTACAGGTGTATTACAATTCATCAGTGCTGGTCGAGCAAGAATAGACTACAATCATCCTCTTGCAGGAACTACTCTGAAATACAATTACAACATTGTTAAGGTTGTAGAAGATCGTTCAGAGCGTGTTGAAACTCTACTAAAGATGAACACAGGTCGCGAAGATTTCGAAATCTCATTTGAAGGAGATGATTTGACTGTAACAACACCTGAAGCAATGGCTTATGACCAAAACTGGGCTTATGCAAAGTTCAGTCTTGTTCGTTCTCTACGTGAGAATCTTGGTGTTGGAACTGTAATCTTTAGAGAAGTACACGAACCTCGTGTAGTTGAAGAAGAAGAATAAGTGCCCCTCGGTACTCATAGGGAACGTCAAAGCCTTAGCTCGGTTCTCCTTTCGTCGTCATTGGAGCATTTTATCGGAAATGATTCTCTATCATAGACGCTTGCATGGCATCTTGTATAGAGTGGGTTGAAGAAACAAGTCTGTTTCGCAATAAACAATGGCATCTACCCGTGTACTAGGATTTGGTTTATCTATCCTAATGCTGTCAGCAACTATTACTGGATGTTTAGGTCTTGCATTTCAAAGAGAATTCATGGAATCAATGAGGGAAGAACCAGTAGTTCGCATTAAGGAAGAAACAGTTGGCTTCGACTATACTTTCGAATCAGATGGTATTGATTCGGTTGAATATAATGATGAGATTTTAATTGAATTTGATAGTTCAGTATCTCAATTAGTTATTAATTTCAGAGCTCAATTTCCTTATTCTTCTGTACTTGAGGAGTTAGTAGGCAATGAAACTAATCAGTACCGTTATGTACATGTTAAACTTTGGAAACCTGGAGCAGAAACTGCTGGTGGCAGCCCATTCTGGGAGGTTCGAGCGACACAAGATTATCCTCAAGAAAAGTTTTCATTCCCTCAATCTGACTTGATAGATGGTCAATGGAAATTTGAGGTTGAGGCGCGTGGCTACGGCATCACCGCTCCAGTTGACCAAGCATCCTTCTATGACCACTTTGATACCTATGTGACAATCACCAAACCATGCGTAGTATTCGCGGAGTCCCACGAAAATGATGAATGTACTTACTTATCTGACCTCCAATCTGCTTGATGATTTTATTTATCCTCATGCGCAGCGCTTATCAATCGAAGTCAGGTCGCGTCGCTGCTGAGGGACCTAAATGGATGAAAGTCAAACTCCACTTGTACCGCTTGAAATGTATGATACGCACGCTGTGCACATAGGAACAAATCAGAAGTCTGCTGATATGAAGCAGTTCTTAGATGAAGTTCGTCAAGACAATAGTGGGATACATATAATCGATGTTCGCCAGACTGATTCAAGGATCCGAGCAGTAGCAAAATTCCTTTCTAATTATGATGCTGAGAGAATACTTGTTGTTAGTGCACGTCAATATGGACAGAGACCTGCAAGGAAATTTGCTCAGACAATCGGAGCTATGCGTATTGTAGGTCGTTTCATCCCTGGTACTCTAACTAATTCTCGTCTTCGAACATATATTGAACCTGAAGTAATCGTAGTTACAGATCCTGCTGCAGATCAACAGGCATTATCTGAGGCAGTAAAATCAGGGCTTCCAGTTGTAGCCATATGCGATGCTAATAATCGGTTAAGAAATGTAGATTTAGCACTTCCTGCAAATAACAAGGGTCGTCGTTCATTAGCTCTAATTTATTGGCTTCTTTCAAGAGAGATGATGAAAGCACGCGGTGTAATTAATGATGCAGACTGGGAACGTGCTCAGGATGTTCTAGATTGGGAATCAACTTTCTAATGTCATTAAAGACAATCTGGGGAGTTTACCATGCCGATGGTGGCATAGTTGGTGAATTACAATATGTTCTCGGTAAGATAAGAGGAACAGCTCATTGTGCATTGTGTGATATTACACATTCTTTTGTTAGTGAAAAGAAATCAATGAAAGAGTGCCGTTCTAATAGTTCAGTTCCATTTAATTTAGTACATCTAAATGAACAAACGGATGGACTTCAATCAGTAACTGACGGAATGACTCCCTGCGTAGTCGCAGAAACAAGTGAAGGGTTCGAAATTATATTATATTCTGATGATTTAGAAAATTGTAATAAAAAAGTTCAAGAGTTTCAAGATAAATTAGATATTGCATTGAGAAGATTCAATTAATATTGAATTTTCATCAGTCATTGTGATAACAAAAAAGCCCTCCGAGTTAAACATGTTAGAGCAGACTGTGCCATTGTTTCTTGCCCCTATGGCAGGAGTCACAGACTTAGCATACCGGCTATTAGCGAGAGAATGCGGTGCAGATCTTTCAATAACAGAATTTACAGCAGCTTCCGGACTTTCTCGGCATGATGCTAATTCATGGCTAAAAGTGGAATCAGATCCTCGTGAGAGACCATTCATTCCACAAATATTTGGCGGAGATATCAAAGAAATGGTAACGACTGTCCAATTACTTGAAGATAAAGCAGATATTATCGATATTAATTTTGGATGTCCCGCTCCTAAAGTATGCCGTCATGATGCAGGTGCAGCACTGCTTAGAGATCCAGATAAGGTAATTGATATGGTTAGAGCCTGTATTAACGCCACTGACGTCCCAATAACGGTCAAGATGAGGTTAGGCACTGGATCTGGCCCTAATACCGCTCTAGAGATAACTCAGAGGTTAGAAAAAGAGGGAGTCGAAAGAATATGCGTTCATGGCCGAACACTTCGTCAGAGATATTCTGGAGAAGCCGATTGGTCACAAATTAAAGAAATTGTAGATTCAGTAGAAATTCCAGTTATTGCTAATGGCGATATTATTGATGCATCAACTGCTTCTGCCTGTTTAGAAGAAACAGGTGCAGGTGGTTTAATGATCGGTCGTGGTGCAATTGGTCGACCTATGATATTTCATGAAATTAAAAAAGATTTAGGGTGGCCAGTTGAAACACCTCCTTGGGGTGAAGGAAATATTGCTGAGTCGCGTTTATGGTGTTGGGATCGTTATCTTGAATTAAGCTCCGAACTATATATTGAATCTAATAATAAGAATCTCAAGCGTCATGCGGTATCGTTTACGAAAGGACTTCCTGGTGCCTCTAAGATGAGGGTTGAATTACATTCTATGCCAACTAAAGAAAAAATGGGATTGAAAGTTAAACAGTATTTAGAAGAATTAACTGAATTAGATGTATTTCCAATTTGAATAATAAATTAAGTTATTGAGACCACAATCTTGAAACCAATGAACCTGCTAAAGTAGGATATGACAAGTGAAAATATGTACTACCGAATGATGGGGAATACCGGTATCCAAGTTTCAGTACTCTCATATGGGTTCTGGGCAACTTACGGAGTTAAAGATAGACTGCAAGATGATGAAGGCGTAGAAATGGCCAAAGAATGTATGAAAATTGCAAGAAATGCTGGTGTAAATTGTTTTGATCATGCAGAAGCATATGGCAATCCTAATGGGGAAGCTGAGAGGATATTTGGAATTGCTCTTTCTGAACTTGAAGAAGAAGATCCAGATACATGGAGGCGATCAGAAATTGTTATCACAACAAAGATTTTCTGGGGAGGTAATGGTGTAAATGAATCCGGTCTTTCACGAAAACACATAATGGAAGGTTTAGATTCATGTTTAAAGAGGTTACAATTGGACTATGTTGACATGGTCTTTTGCCATCGTCCAGATCCATTTACTCCTACTTCTACAGTAGTTCGTGCGATGACAGATGCTGTTCGAAACGGTTGGGCAACATCATGGGGTACTTCCGAATGGTCAGCAGCCCAAATAATGGAAGCCATATGGTTCGCTAAATCAGAGGGCTTAGAGCCTCCAATGTATGAACAGCCTCAATATAATATGCTTCACCGACAAAAGTTTGAACAGGAGCTATTCCCTCTTTATCAGGCTCCATATAATTATGGTACCACAATTTGGTCACCTTTGCGTTCAGGTTTCTTAACTGGGAAATATAATGATGGTATACCGGAAGATTCTCGTCCGACACAGGAAGGATACGAATGGTTAATTGAAGATTTAGAAATGAGAAAGAAGAATGGTGAAGTAGAAATTGTTCGAAAACTATCTTCGTATGCATCAAAAGAATTCAATTGTTCAACTGCACAACTTGCCTTAGCTTGGTGTCTTAAGAACCAGAATGTTAGCACTATACTTCTTGGAGCGACTAAACCTGAGCAGATGATTGAGAATCTCGGCTGTATAGAAGTAGCTGAAAAAATAACAGATAAACATATGTTAGAGATTGATGAGATTCTTGGAAATAAGCCTGAAGATTGGATAGGTTATGGTGGAGCTGGACCTCGTCAACTTCGTACTTTGTGAGGTGATGATTTTATGGACACAGGTCTCAATAATAGTGTAGTACTAGTTACAGGTGGAGCAGGAGGAATTGGTGAAGCTATTTGTCATGCTTTTGCCTCTGAAGGTTGTAAAGTAATTATCCACTATCATGAGTCATCTGAAAATGCTAAAAAAATTGCTAGTGAAATTGATGGTTTTGCCATAAAAGCAGATCTTAGAGATTCCCAACAAGCAGTTTCTTTGGTCAATAAAGTTGTCAAAAAATATGGAAAATTGGATATATGTATTGCTAATGCTGGCTATTATCCTCCTGAACCATTACCTCTTTGGGAGATTACATCTGAGAGATGGAATGAAACAGTTTCATCTAATCTTAATGTAGCAGTAAATACAGCTCGCTGTTTTTTACAAGAGGCGTCCAGAAATGGTTCAGGTTCTCTTGTATTCATCGGTTCTACAGCTGGAATATATGGTGAATCAGGTCATTCTGATTATGCTGCTGCCAAGGGTGCAATAACATCTGGTTTACTTATGTCTTTGAAGAATGATGTTTCAAAAATAGGTGATGTGAGAGTTAATGCGGTGGCTCCAGGATGGACCATTACTCCCAAAAAAATAAAGCAGGGTATTGATGAAAAACTAATAGAAAAGGCAACTGCGACTATGTCATTAAAAAAACTAGCAACTCCTGAAGATATTGCTAATACAGTAGTTTCAATTTCTTCTAATTTAATTTCAGGTCATATTACAGGGCAAGTTATTGAGGTTGCTGGCGGAATGGAAGGACGCCTAATCTAGTAAAGAATAATTAGATAGCCGCTCCCGGAAGATTTTATGTATCGTTTAATATATTTTTCATCAGCAGGACGTGCTGAAGCAATTAGAATGTTATTGGATATTTCGAAACTTCCTTGGGAAGATGTAACTGTTGACTTTGGAGGTTACTCTGAGTTACGTGATTCAAAACAACTTCCTTGGGGACTATTGCCTGTATTAGAAACTCCTTCAGGGATGTTGAGCGAATCATGTGCAATTCTACGTTATCTAGGGAAACAGACTGGTTACTACAGAAGTGATATATGGGTAGAAGCAAAAATAGATGAATGTCTAGACGCAATATCGGATATGACCCATTTTTTAACTGCAACTTTCTATATCGATGACCTCGATGAAAAAATAGCAGCTCGTAAAAATTTAGTTGAACCTGGTGGGAAAATAAGTAATTGTTATGACTCATTATGTGAAAAATTACGCAACTCAAAAACTGGATGGGTTGCAGATACTGAAAAACCTTCAATTGCCGATATTAGATTATTTTCAGATTGTTTTGGATTAGTAAGTGGGAATTATGATGGAATTGATACTACATTACTTACTGGTAGAGATGAATTATTGGAATTTCATACAAGAATGTGTGAGATTCCAGGAATTCATTCTAGATATAAAGATTTGAAAAATGATGAATTCCTTTGGGTTTATTCTCCCAATGCATTCAGTAGTAATGAATAATTATGGTTGTGTGAAAATGAATTCATCTAATTCTTTCACTTTACCTCGTACTGGTAAAATATTGAAGAATAGAACAGTTCTTGCAGCAATGACAAACAAGCAGAGTTATGAAGATGGTATTTTATCTGAAGAGGAAAAAAAATGGCTCATTCGTCGTGCAAAAGGCGATTTTGCAATAACTACAACCGCTGCTACAAATGTTACTGAACATGGACGTGGATGGGTTGGTGAAATGGGTGTATGGGGTGACCACCAAATTCCAGGACTCACTAATCTTGCAACTCAATTAACAGAAACAGGCACCATTAGTCTTGCTCAGTTATTTCATGGAGGTATGCGAGCACCACAGTCTATCAATGGAGTTCAACCTATTTCTGCTAGCGTGAATACAGAACCGGGAATGGATGGAATCTATACTAGATCATTAGAAAATCATGAGGTAATTGCAATGATTAAGTCATTTACTGACGCTGCAATTCGTTGTCAGAAAGCAGGATTTGATGGTGTGGAACTACACGGTGCTCATTCCTATCTCATTTGTCAATTCTTAGGCGATATTACGAACCGTCGTGAAGATGAATGGGGTGGTGATTTAGAAGGTCGTAGTAAATTTCTTACTGAGATAATCAAATCAGTTCGTAAAGCTGTGGGTTCAGAATTTTTAATTGCAGTAAGAATATCTCCAATAATTGAAAAAGCCGGAATTCATCTACAAGATAGTCTGAAGTTAGCAGGTATGCTTTCAAAAATGGAAATCGATATGATTCATATTTCTTGTTGGGATGTTTTTCAAAAATTAGATGATAAGAAGGATAGTAAGAGTTTGACTAGATTATTCCGTGAAGTTATTCCAATGAATATGCCATTGATATCTACTGGAGCAGTTTGGACATCTAAAGATGCGCAATATGTTATTGATCAAGGGGCTGATTTAGTAGGTGTTGCTAGAGTTGGAATTGCTCATCCTGATTGGCCGAAACATCTTGACAACCAAGCATACTCTCCTCAAAGACCACCATTTTCTGAAAAGCACTTACTAGAAGCAGATTTGAGTCCAGTATTCGTTGATTATATGCGTGGTTGGAAAAATTTTGTTATAGGTGGAAATTAATAAAAAATATTTAATTTAAAGATTCGTCAACTCTTAATGAAACGGTTTTGAGTCTACGAATAGTTCTGTCTAATCGATTAAGAACACGTTCGGAAACTTCTTCGCCATTTCTCCCTGCAAATCTAAATCCATATGGCATTCTTCCTCCTAATGTGTTGAGTAATAATTTTTGATTATCAATACTTACATCTCTAAGAATTGATTCTACTTTTTCAATATTAAGGGATTTTTTCTTCACTCCTAAGATGATTTTTTCAGAGATTTTTTCATTTAATCTTCCAACTCCTCCTTTCGTCATTAACCATTCTTCACCTCTAGCATCGAATTGTCTCATCAGACCGAGATAAACATCCTGTGCAATTCTTTCTGGCATAGCTACACGCTCAATTAGGCTCATCTCTAGCATTCTTTCGAGGACTCTTTGTACTCTAGATCGTGTTTCTCCTAATCTTTCTGCCAGAACTAATAAAGTGATTGCTCTATGACTTTTAGCCAATTCTAAGGTGACTCTTTTACCTAAGTCATCTTCTAATTTTACTCTGTCTCCATTTAATCCTAAATCTTCGATTAATGAATCAATTCTATCTTTTCCTTCTACTGTTGCACTAGGTTCTGTAATTTTAATTCTGAATAGTTTCTCTTCATCTTCTGAGGGAGTGATCATTCGTTCATCAGATTCAATAATTAAGTCTGATAATTCTCTGAGACGTATCTCGAGAATTTTTCTTGCTTGAACGGCAAGAAGATCAATTGCTGAATTCATTGTCCCCCCTCTTAAGACATGAATATGCCATCTTCCTTTGAGTTCGGATGCGACTAAACCGGATTCTCTTAGCCTCAGCATTTGATTATGCATTGCAGTCTGTGAAAGGCCACAGGAATCTCCTAATTCTTTTGTATTCCATCCTCGTAATGGTTCAGCTAGTAGTGCTCCACGGAACATTCGATGCAATGCACTTGGTTCATCGTTTAATCCCCATTTTTCTGATTTCCTTCTAACTAATGAAAGAGAATCTATTAACCATTCAAGAAGAATATCCGTATCTTTACTCCCCGTAGGCATCGGTTGTTCAATCAGCTTTATCCTGAACATACAACCTTATGCCGTAATTCAGAGTGTAAGAGCATTCTGCTAAACTCTCACTAACAAATGGTGAATCATGCATATTCTGTACGAAGGTCAAGCCAATTATATTCTATTCTAGAGGTCCTTAATCCCATCAGATGATCTGCCAATGCTAGTTTATTTACAGTAATTATTCCCCTAGTTCTTAATACACAAATTGCAGAATGTACAGCTGATCGTGATCTCCCTAAATCTCGTGCTAATTGTGCTTGACTTTCTGGAGCACATGTTAATGCGAGTCTTGCTACAATTGAACGTTGTAGTTCTGAAAGTCCCACTGGTAGCATTGCCGCTGCTCTATTATTATCTTTAACTCCAGTTCCAAGTAGGATTTCGATTTGAGCAGGTGCACCTGCATAATAGCAAGTTCTACCATTGACTGGAATAATAGTAACTGTTTTTTCATTTACTAGAACATCTAAGTGATGTCTAAGAGTGCCATTAGCTGCTTCCATTCTTCTTTGTAATTCTCGAAAATGTAATCCTGGAGATCGATTTAATGTTGAAAGAATTTTTGCGCGTACTGGATGTTCCCATGGGTGTTCGTTAGGTGATGAAATTGCTCCTTCTGCAACAGGTGGTAACATTCCTGGTAATAGGGCAGTTATTCCTAGAGATGCACCTCCCAAAGCCATCAATCCATCTATGGCCCAAGAACGCTTACTGCGCCACTGTTCAAGTAAAGCCATACCCTTTTTCATATATTCTAGTCTTTGAAAGAATCGGTTCCATGAGTCGATTATACATCATTTGTCTACTAATCTTCTAAAACGACTAAGTCATTATGTATTTTCATATATGCCACTAAAGGGCCTAATAATCTACCACAATTTCTTCCATGCGAAGTTAATCTATACATTACACGTATTGGAGGGCCTTCATCAACGATTCTTTCAACCAATCCATTTTCTTGACATGCTGTCAATTTATCCGATAGAGTTCTACTTGAAATTCCTCTTAGTAGAGTACGCAATTGATTGAATCTTTTATCGCCTGCGATGTAAAGTGCTGAAAGAATTTCTGTAGTCCATCTAGAGCTAAACATACTAAAAGATATCACAGCTGCATCTACTTCCCATGATACATCTTCTTCACCTTCCTCATAATATCCTTGAAATATTTGACGAATACTTCTTCCATTATCTTGTACTTCATCCAAAGCAGTAGTGACTTTTTTAAAGTCAGAATTTGTCAAGGTCATCTTCTCTCGCGCCATATTAAACAGATGTGTGGAATCTTATCTAGTGTATAAAATGCACCTTGGTGAAATCTAAAATACTTCTCTATTGATATAGTATTCGTCATTAGCACGGTGTGAAATCTACACTAAGGTGCAGGGGGAAACTAATATGGATAAATGGCTAGAACAGTGGTTAGAAGAAACAATGAATGAAAGAAATACAAATAAGGATGGAAAATTATGAGTTTCATAGATTTGATGATCAGAGGTATTGCTGAATATCGTGCACCTGCATGGTCTCAATCTCCTAGAAGAAAGTATCAAGTTTCTGATACACAAAAGGTACAATCAAGTTCTAAGGCTGAAATTAAGTCTGTTAAACGTTAGTGTATTTAGGTCTACGGCCTTCAATTAGTGCCGATAAACCTTCTAATGCATCTTTCGATTCAAAAATTGTATTTAATTCTGCTAACTCTAGAGCTAATCCCTCATCTAGGTCTTCACCTGTTGAAATTGCTTTATCAAGTAGATCTCTCGCAATTTTTAGAGCGATAGGTGCTGTAAAACTCAAAGATTTCATCTGTCTAATTACAGTTTTATCATCAGAATCGAAACCTTCTGGAATTTTCCCTGACATAATTTGATCCATATTTTCATTTTTATAAAAATTTGTTGCAAATAACGATACTGGATGATTCTTATCTTTGGGTTCTCCGGGATATTTATTCACTGGTTTTCCTTTTTTAGAAATCTCCATTGTTATTCTAGATATTTCAGATGGTTCAACAAGGTGTGTAATAATTCCTAATGCTGATGCTGTTTTAGAATCTAAGAAATTTCCAGCTAACACAGCATATCTTGCAGCTTCTATCCCACATATACGTGGAGTTCTTTGTGTACCTCCGAGACCAGGGAATATCCCAATACTTGTTTCTGGGAAACGAAATTGTGAACGCCTTGTCCCAATTCTATAATCACATGATAGTGCCAACTCCAATCCTCCTCCTAATGCCAGTCCTGTAGTTAGAGCAATAGTAGTTTTATCGGATTTTTCGAGTTTATTTAGAACTTCATGTCCAAATGAAGTGAAATCATAAATCTCTTTTATCGCATCCTCTTGTATTTTATCTACAAAGAATTTGACATCAGCACCTGCAACAAAGGCTTTTCCTGCCCCTTCCAATACTATTGTATCAATATCATCCCTTGAGTTTAATTCATCGATAGCTTTTCCTAATTGTTCTACAACAGATTCATTCAGAGCATTCATTGCTTCAGGTCTATTTAGCTTGATCTTAGCAATTTTATTATTTATTTCAATATCTATATAATTAAATTCGAAATTATCTTTCTTTTCTTTCATCCATTGAGGTAGCTTAAATCCTGCAAGTTCAGCATATTTTTCTGCCATTCTCTTAGATTCTTCTATACCAATTTTATTCGCTATTTCAAATGGCCCTTCTGCCCACCTTAGACCTACTTTGGCACCTCGATCTACATCTTCAATTGAACAGATTTCTTCTTCAACAATTTGAGCAGAAACAGCGAAAACTTGTCCAAGGAGTCTTTCGCTAATTATTTTAGAAGTTTCATTATCACATTCAATGTCTGTTCCAATTTCCCACATTCCAGAATTATCAATCATTTCTCTCAAACTTTTAGCACCACTATATCGGGGACATTTTAATTGTTCAGAGAGATAATTTGTTGCATGTAATGCAATTGCTGGTCCTGTAAGATTCATTAAAGCAAAAGGTCCCATTCCTATATTGAATGCTTTTTCAGCCACGGCATCTATCTGGGCGATTGATGCGACGCCTTCATCCAATAAGTGGCAGGCTTCATTTAGCCATGGAACAAAGAATCTGTTAACTACGAATCCAGGCCTATCTTTACAGACAATTACGACTTTACCCATTGTTTTACAGTACTGTTCCACTGCTGCTAAAGAATCTGCTGAGGTAGTTTCTGCAGGTATTATTTCAATTAGCCTATTTTTAGCGGGATGAAAAAAGAAGTGTAACCCTACAAAACGATCAGGTCTTCCTGTAGCCTTTGCTAATTCATTAACTGAAAGAGAAGATGTATTTGATGCCAATATTGTTTCTTTATTACATACCTTATCGAGAGTTTCAAAGACAGCCTTTTTAATTTCAAAATCTTCGAATACTGCTTCAATGACTAAATCAGTATCTGGAGATACATTTTCAGTTCCAATAACTCCTGTAATCTTACTTTTGATCGATTCAACCTGTTCTGGTTTGAAGATTCTTCTTTGAATTGCTTCTTCAAGAAAATCAGATATTATTTTTTGACCACGATTAACCCATTTTTCTTCACGGTCAACCATTTGAACATTGAATTGTTCTTGTGCAGACTTTTGAGCAATCCCTGAACCCATGTTTCCGGCACCTATTATTGCGACTGAATTTACAATGTTCATAGTTGTGCGAAACATAACTTGTCCATCAATGCAACGGAGTAATCAACTCTGTCATTGAACGTAAGTATGTATCAGCAATGTCAAGTTGATACACCAACTGATTCATAATAAGTACCAATCATGAGGGGACAATGACGCACCGTCGTATTGCTGTAGTTCTTGTTGTTTTATTTCTCGTTTCTACTGCTCAGACGGTTCAATCTAATTCTGGAGGGAAAACTGGAAGTTCATCATCAGGTTGTAATTGTCATGGGGCTAGTTCATCTATGAGTGTAGAATTGTATGGGTTCTCTTCATCCGATTATACCGGAAATACCTCTTACAATCTTTCATGGGATGGTGGGCCGCATATTTCAGGTACGGGAGGATTTAATTTACTTGTAACAGATCCAACGGGTCAAGCAATAATGGGTACATGGAGTAATTTGGGTACTAATGTCAAACAAATCGGTAGAGAATTAACTCATGATGGCACATCTTCTCGCTCATGGTCTGCAGTTTGGACAGCTCCTTCAGCAGGATCAGGAACTGTGACATTTAATCTTGCAGTACTTTACGGAAATGGCAATGGAAATAATCAAGGAGATTCTTGGGCTACTGGTTCTTGGGATATTCAAGAAGCAACAGGTAGTGATAATAATCCGCCTACTGCTACAAATGTAAATTATGTTCCTTCAAATCCAACAAAAGAAACAGGTCTAGGGGTTGAATATGATTTTAATGATGCTGATGGTAATTCTGAACAAGGAACTACAATTCGTTGGTATAGAGATGGTCTCCAAATAGCTCAGATTAATGATATGGATACAGTACCTAGTATTTGGATATCAAAGAATCAGCAATGGAGAGTCGAAGTCACTCCTTCCGATGGGGATGATGATGGAGAAATGGTTTCGTTAAATCCAATATTGATCGAAAATACAATACCAATTGCTCGCAATCTCGAAGTTTCACCCTCATCTCCATTAGACAATGATAACTTAGAACTGGATTATGATTACTTCGATTTAGATGGCGATAATCAACAGGATTCAGAAATACGTTGGTATCTTGATGGCACTAGAATAACTGATCTTGATGATGTAATGACAGTTTCATCCTTGATGATTCGTTCTGGTGATCAATGGGAAGCTCGTGTAACTCCACACGATGGTACATCCTTTGGTCTAACAAAATCTACTGGTTTGATAGTCATTGGTTCTTCAAATAATCAACCTACTGCTAATGCTTATATTTCTCAAGGATCTAATGCTTATACTGATGATTTATTACAAGTAGTAGTCGGATGGTTTGATTCCGACGGAGATGATCTTGCAGGAACTGAAATTCGATGGTATCGTGATGGATTACAGGTTTCAGCATTTAATGATTTGACATTGGTTACTTCTGATGCAACCTCTAAGGGTGAAGAATGGTATGCCAGTGTAAGAGTATCAGATTCACTTATGTGGTCAGATTGGGCCGATGCTGATAGTATAATTATACTGAATAGTCCGCCTATAGTCACGTCTATCACAATGCTTCCAGAAGGTAATCTCATAGCTAATCAAGAACTTTCAGTAGTATGGGAACAATTCGATTTAGATGGTGACTTTGAATCAGGAAGTGAGATTTATTGGTGGGTTAATGGAGAAAGAATACAAGAATTTGATGGTTTAATATCTATTTCTTCAGAACATGTATATCGCGACCAACACTGGGCAGTTGAAGTAGTCCCTCGTGATGGAGATATCTTAGGAAGTAGCATGACTACACAATCAAGAGTAATAGAAAATGGTGCTCCTAATCAACCAACAATTCAATTGGGAGCCGGCTCATCAGGTTATTCAGGAATAGAACCATTTTCTTCTGAGTTAGGCATAGCAAATTCTCTTGAATCTCTCGTTGTTCAGACATTCTCTACTGATCCTGATGCTGAACCACTTTATTTTGATATAATTTGGTCTCGCAATGGATATCAAGTTCCAGATTTGGATGGACAACTTCTAGTTTCTCTTGAGAGATTAGAACCAGGACAATTTTGGGAAGTTATTGTAATTGCTAGAGATCCATGGGGGTTAACTAGCCAATCTTCAGAATCAGTAACTATCTCTAACCTCCCTCCAGTCCCTTCTTGGGCTACAATTCCTGAAATTTCTTTGTCAGGATCAATGATAAATTTTGATGGTCAATCTTCTTTTGATCCAGATGGCTCTATCAGTGTTTGGTTATGGCAAATAAATGGTTTATCTTATTCAGGTTCTAATATCGAAGTTTTACTAGGTGAAGGATTACACACTGTAAAGTTGACAGTTATTGATGAATTAGATTTATCAGTTACAATTCAAGATATATTTATTCTTGGTCAAGTATCCATGGTAAATTCATTATCTAGCGAAGTTAGTGGTACAGATATTGATCTATCTTGGGGTCTAAGTGGTGCAGATGAGTATCGAATATACCGTTCTTCTTCACCAACTCTATCGCTACAGGATATGACGCTTGTAGGAGTTACTGATGAAAGTAGTTGGAGTGAATTAGCTCCTATTGCTTCAAATTTATACTATGCTGTTACTAAAGTCATAGGTGGAAAAGAAGTTTTATGGCTCGAAAATGGAACAAATACTGTCAATATTGATGCGTCATCGGTTACCGATTCTATTGATTCTACACCTACTGGATCTATTACTGTAATGTCAATACCTTTGACAATAATTTTCTTACTATTAGCGATATCCAGTGTAATACTTAATATTCAAATTTATAGAAGGAGGTCATCATTATGAGATCTCGATTCTTAGTGCTAAGTATTATCTTAGCATTACTTTTAGCTTCTTCTTCTGGAGTTGCTAATCCTGGTGGTAAGGGTGATAGCAATAGAGATTTTACTTGTGGCGGTTCTTGCCATGGTGACCCAAGTCTTTCTTCGGTTTCTACAGCTGAAATTCTGATCAATGCATCATCAACTGCTTTTACCGGAACAGCTACAGAGGTCTCAATATCTATCAGTGGGATGGATCTTTCAGAAAATAATTTAGTTGGTATTTTCTTGTTAGGCTCAAAGAATGGTAATGATGATCATCCTGAAGATCATGGTTGGCAAATAATCCAAGATCCGAATGGCGGTACATCCAATTATGTCGAAATGATTTCCGATGCTGATTCAGTCACCGCTAATTGGGTTCTACTAGCTCCGATGGATGAAGGTATCAAAGAGATATTTTCTTCAATTCATCATGGTTCTATTTATAATCCGAATAATAAGGCATTTATTGGTGAAACAGAAGGTTTCATTGTAAACATTGAACCAGTTCCAGAGAATTATCCAAGACTTCAGGAAGGATGGGTTTCCCCAGATGAAAGAATTTCTGGCGATTCATCACCAATAATAGTTAGAACTGTAAATACTGATTCATTGTCAGTATTATGGAGACTTTCTGGAGAAACTCAATCTCATGAAGCATCTGTAGAGATTATCGAAGATCAAGTATGGGAAGTTTCTCTTCCTGCAACTCTTGGTGATACAAGGATTGAATACCAAATAATTGCATCAAAAGGTGAATTCAACAATCAGATTCCATGGTTATCTATGGGTACTTCTGATCCATATTTTGATGGAACATCATTAGGTGCTAAAATACAATCATTATCTTTTACATTAATTATATTAGGATTCATGTTATCATTACAAGCTTGGTTCTCAACTAGAGGTGTTAAGAAGTTAGTAGATCATACCAATGAGGTCGAGGAATCTATTCTTGATGAGAGTGGTGATTACTGGTCTCGATTAATCCCCTCTGATCAGAATCCTGGATGGTTATGGGATCCAATTGAGAAAGAATGGGTCGCAGATCCAAATAATCCTCCTAGAGGTGAGCAATAATGTATGCTATAATATTCCATCATATGGTTGTTGGACTAGCTGCTGGAGCAGGTACTTTAATGGGTTTATGTGCTATTTTAGCCTGGTTATCTAGATATGTTTCAAATCTTGAGTCATCACAATCAACCCTAGATAAGGCTTCATATGCAGCCTCAATCCTTACATTAGTAACAATTCCTTTAGCTATGTTTTCTGGGTACTATTCGGTATCGGATCCTGCAAGTAGTGCTATACTATACAATAAATTTATTTTCTCAGGAATTGCATTAGGTTTTACTGCATCTTATATCTCTGGACGAGTTCGATTTGGATCTAATATTTGGGATAATTCTGCTTTGGCTAATTTACAGATGCTATCAGCTTTATTTGCTTTAACTGCAATTATGATTCTCGGTTCTATTGGTTCAAAAATAACTTTAGGCGAATCAACACTTGATATCCTACCTTTCTGGCCTGAATTTATGAATTCAATAGTAATTAATCAATGGATGAGTATGTTTCTTTTGATATTGGGTATTTCTTCAGTATTATTTTCTTTCAGAATTATGGGTGATAAACCAATTTCTGATTTAGATTAATTTTTATAATTTAATTCAGCAAATATTTTTGTATATTTGATAAATTCGGTCTGCATGTTTTTCACAACTAAGATTTAGTATTTCGATTCTTTCTTTGCCTGCTTCCGACCATTTAGTTCGTAAATTTTTATCACTTGCCTGTTCTAAAGCTTCACTCCAAAATTTCAGATTTGATCTAGAGATGAGCTTACCATTTTCATTATCAATAATCGTATCCAGAAAACCTCCTTCATTTACAAAAATAGCCGGGGTGCCGATAGAAAATGCTTCAATTGGTGTTAACCCAAATGGCTCACCATGCGCCATACTAACACTCGCTCTAGCGCCTCTCAAGAGTCCCGAAAGTTCATTTCCAGGTAATCTTGGAGCAAACCAAACTTCAACATTACAAGATTTTGCATGTTTATTTAGTTCCTTTATATCATTAATTTCTCCTCCTCCTATATGTGCCATAGCTATTCCTGTATTTTCGAGCATAGAGATAGTTTCCCAAGTTCCTTTGGCCCAACTTGCCCGACCAATATTGACTACATACGGACTCGAAATTTCTGTGAAAACTTTTTTTTCCATCTCATTAGTTTCAGATGGAAATTCTTCCGATGATATACTTGGCCATAATAATCCTGCATTAATGTTATAAATTTCTTTTATCCTTGAAACAGTATATTTTGAATTACCACTAATCACTGAATATTCTCTAGACGATAATTGCCTAATATTATTGATATCTCTCTTTCTTGCCCTAGATAATAGGGTTTTTGTCAATCCCAAAATACTCTTTGGCTTTCCATTTATTCTTCGATGTAATACATCTTCATGTAAGCCACGATGCGGTTCTAGAAGATGTAAATGTACAGGTATTGATTCTGGAATTAAGTCAATTAAAGATAGAGAACCATCTCCACTAATTATGTGTATCATATCTGATTCTAAAATTGCAGTATTTATTCCATCAGATTCTTTCCAAGATTTCAAACTTGATTCCATCGATGTATCTCGGATAATAGATATAGGATCTGTGGGTCTCTCCCAAGGTTTAGTTGGAGTAATTAGAGGGATTTCTAGCTCTTTACATAAAGATTCTAATTCATTCACTGAGCCTATTGTTGCTACTTTAATTGTAAATAATTGTGCAAGAGATGGTAGATTTCTAAGAATATCTCTTTCAGCACCACCCATTGCAGTAAAACTTCCTTTTACTACTAGGAGCTGAGGTTTGACGCTCATACCGTCCCCCGCATAACTCGACATCTGATACTCCATCTCCCGTTCTCGTTTAAGGCAGATACGCTGTGACGTGTACTGTGGTAAGACGCGTTTTACTTGCTCGGGGGACTAATTTAGAGTCTAATACTGGACTTGGTCGCGCACATGATGCAGTAGTTTCTCTTTTAGAAAAAACACTTGTAAAAGATTGGACTAAAGCCGGAATAATTGAACATCCGATAAAAACACAAGCTATTTCTAGAGTCTGGAATAGGTGGTATGGACATCCAAAATTAGTTGAGTCTCAAACTAATTCTTCTACTGCTGATTTATTGCATATTACTGATCAGGAACAGGCGCACTTAGTACCAAAAAATAGTTCAATTCCTGTAGCAGTGACTGTACATGATTTATTTCATATCAAACCAAGAAATATTCATATCGGAGAAGTTTCGATTAAAGTTGGAAACATGAATCCTAATTTTATTCGAAAGATGGATATTAAAAAATTAAAATATGGACTTGAGAGAGCAGATTTATTGATCTGCATATCCGAGTCTACTCGTCAAGAAGTAAAGCGTCTTTTTCCTGAGAAATTAACTGCTTTAGTTCGACACCAAATAGATGTAGATTATTGGAATCCTGATAATAATCCTAAATCATCAGAGATCATTTCTGAATTTTATGATCCCAAAAAATGCTTACTAATCACAGTTGGAAGTGATGAACCAAGGAAAAGATTGAATTTAGTTGATAAAATAATTTCCTGTTTACCACCTGAAGTATCTGATGAGATAAATGTTGTCAACATTGGTAGTGATGTGAAACTTACAGACGAACAATTAGTGGCAGCATTCCAATATGCAGATGCATTATTATTCCCTAGTGTCTCAGAAGGTTTTGGATATCCACCTGCTGAGGCAATGGCAGCAGGTTGTCGTGTTATAGCATCAGATTCGGCGGCTCATAATGAAATAATACCTAAAAATTATCTTCTTCCTGTCGATGAATTAAGAGCTTGGGTCGATGCAGTTGAGAGAGTGCATTCAGATTGGAAAAGAAATGTGGGTGAACCTCGAAAACCAAATCTAAATTTGATTGAACATGTTAGAAATATTTTGAGCCCACAAGCTCATGGTATTTCTTTATCTAATGCTTATGATTTACTTTTTGAAGAATTGGACTATTGATTATTATGCTACCCTCATTCAACGTTCTAGGTACTGAATTACAAACTTGTTCAATCGATCCCTTAACTGGTTGGTTCAGGGATGGTTGTTGTAATACTGATAGAAATGATCGCAGTCTTCACACTGTTTGTTGTGTAGTTAACAGAGAGTTTCTTGATTTTGCTCTATCTCGAGGAAATGATTTGATTACCCCTGCTCCCCAATTTAATTTCCCCGGTCTAAAACCTGGAGATAGATGGTGCGTTTGCGCTCAAACTTGGCAAGATGCATATCATCTGGGTGTTGCTTGCCCAGTTGTACTGGAGGCAACTCATGAAGAAACATTACAGATAGTTTCTCTTGAATTTTTACAGAATATTGCTTATCAAGTATAGACAGAGATTAAAAAAGGATTTTCTCCACAAAGACTTGTGCTAGATGTCAGTGGACTGAAGAAAGGTTTTGGTTCGGGGCGAAGAAGACTTGAAGTTCTTAAAGGTATAAATCTCAAAGTCGAAAAAGGTGAACTAGTCAGTTTGATGGGACCGAGTGGCTGTGGAAAGAGTACTTTACTGAATATCATAGGTGGATTACTGGAAGGAGATTCAGGGAAAATTAATCTAAATTCTTTTGAATATGGGACTAAATCTCCCAACAAGGTAGTTGACGTTCGTAGAAAAGGTGTAGGCTGGATATTCCAAGATTTCCATCTTATAGAAAGACTAACCGCTCTTGATAATGTAATCTTCAGTTTAGAATTATCTGGTATTTCAACCGCTGAGGCAGAAACTAGAGCGCGCGATGCACTCGAGAGAGTAGGCCTAGGTGATAGGATGAATTTCATACCTGATCAATTATCAGGTGGTCAGCAACAGAGAGTTGCAGTTGCACGTGCAATATCTGGGTCTAGATCATTAATACTTGCAGATGAGCCAACAGGTAACCTCGATGTAAAAAGTGGAAAAGAAGTCATAAATTTATTTCAAGATCTTTGTCGCAATGATGGTGTATCTATTCTTATGGTAACGCACGATCCTCTTTTGGCATCTATGGCAGATAGGATGCTTCTGTTGAAGGATGGAGTCACTGCAGCATCAGATATTCGTTCTGCATGGGGAATTGAGGAGGTGAACTGATGGATCTGATTTCTATGTTCTCACAAGTTATTCCTAGAATGATTCTCTCTTGGTTTTTAGTAATGTTGTTTATTACAGGTCTTTTAAGATTAATCAGAAGGTTCCGTTGGTTCAAAAAAATAATAAAGATTCTATCTAGTCCTAATCTACACTTCGAGAAATTTTCTTTGAAGAAATTTTGGAACAAATGGAAGTTTTCATTCACTCAAAACTGGTTAGCAGCTCCTAATAACATACGTTTGGCAACTCAGAGTGCCTGGAGGGGTAGAGAGAGAGGATTAGCAATATTTGCTGGAGTATTCCTTGCCTCTCTTGTAATGACTACTGTTTTGGGATACGCCGTAGGTCTCAATCAAACATTTTTCCAAACCTCACTTGGAAACGATGTATTCGACGCAAAGATAGATTTCCAAGAAGATCCTACAGGAAATTGGGAAGGTCGAACCAATGATTCATCTACATGGGAATCATTTTGTGATGTTCTTACTGACAGAGATGAATTCTCTGATTGTGGTCTTGTTTTCGGACGCCAAGGAATACGGATTTCTGGATTTTTTGATTCTGATTTTGCCAATCCTCAACCGTTGAACGTGGAGTCGATAAATAGCACAACATCTGATTGGTCAAATGTAACTTGGGATTATACTGAAGCATCTGAAAATGGACCTCCAATTAACGATCAGCGTACAATAAGATTCTATGGTGATGGAATTTGGGATGGTGAACTTGGTGAGAGACATGAAAATTCGGTAATTTTTGGAGATTGGCCTTCTACTCCGCTTGATGCTGAAAATAACAGATCAATCGTATTACCATCTAAAATAGCAAGTGCAGCAGGTATAGAGATAAATGAGAAAATAGATAGTCTAACATTTTCTTATGTAACAGAAACCTATGATCTCAGTAAGGCTGTAGAGGCTTTTGAAGAATGTAATACTATTCTTGATCCTAATTATGAGGTTGAAAGAATATTCTGTAAAGATACTATAACAGTAACTAATCTTACTCTTGCAGCAATTTATGAAGAGAGTTTTGGAAACCCTACATTACTCTTTAATCCTGTAATGGTTACAGATTCAGTACTTACTGATGAGCAGAAAACAATACTCATGCAGAATGATCATGGATATCTTGGTGTCTCTGTTGATAGAACCGTACTCCCAACATCATCAACTCGTGCAGCTACAGATTGGCTTGGTGACTTACAGAAAAATCTAGAATCAACACAAGGTCTAGTTCCAGTGTACGATGAAAATGGAACTGAAATAGATACTGAAATGAATTCAGTACCGCGTTATTATGAAATTGGTAACGAATCTGAATCTATACTAATCTCAATAGAATACGTGGATTTAATATCTGGTTCAATAGTTTTCCTTAATATTTTATTGTCTCTAATACAGGTGTTCGATTATATCTTGGTAATACCGATAGTCGCACTTTCATTTGTTGTATTACTTT
>CAXDMJ010000011.1:0-35594 GCA_963990035.1 uncultured Candidatus Poseidoniales archaeon
CCACGATATTTTTCGCACAGCGATATAAAAGATGCCCTCCTGATAAGATAATGGTAGTTTATGGACGTACCTCTAAAGGTGCAGCATCAAGATCAATACATGGTGGTGCTACACTAGTATGGCCATTAATTCAGGATTATTCATTCCTTTCTTTAACTCCTATTACAATTAATATTGATTTAAGAAATGCATTGTCAATGCAGAACATCAGAATCAATGTTCCAAGTACTTTTACAGTAGGAATTAGTACTGAACCAACAATTATGACTAATGCAGCAGAGCGTTTGTTAGCATTGGATCCTCAACAAATTGAAGAAATGGCTAAAGAAATTATTTTTGGGCAACTTCGTTTAACAGTTGCTTCATTAACAATTGAACAAATCAATCAAGACCGAGATACATTCCTTGAGATGACTAGAACTAATGTGGATACTGAATTACAGAAGATTGGAATCCATTTGATTAACGTTAACTTAGTTGATATTACTGATGAATCGGATTATATAGAGAGTATTGGTAAGAAAGCGGCTTCCACTGCTGTTGAAAATGCACGTATTGACGTTGCAAACGCTGAGAGAGATGGAGCTGTAGGTGCTGCAAAAGCAAACCGAGTACGTGAGATTGAAGTAGCTAATAACCTGGCTGAAGCAGAAAAAGGTCGTAAGACCGCAGAATCAGATCAGCGTGTATATGTTGGTAATCAAGAAGCTTTAGCTGTTTCCGGTGAGAACGCTGCAACGGCAATAGTCAAGAATTCTGACGCGGATCTTGCTGAAGTTGAAGCTGCTGCCAAACAGCGTGCAGCTGTTGCTGCCGCTCAGGCTGAAGCCGAGATTCAGCGTGCATTCTTCAAAGAAGAAGAGGCAAGATTACAGGCTAGCGAGATTGTTCGCGAGCAAATCCAGAAGCAACAAATTGAAATTTCTGCCGAGGCAGAAGCAGAACGTCTTCGACGTATTGCTCGTGGAGATGCGGATGCAATTCTTGCTAGGTATGAAGCAGAAGCTGCTGGTATCCAGAAGGTATTGGATGCAAAGGCTAGCGGTTATGCTGGTTTAGTTAAGAGCGCAGGTGGAGATACGAAAGCAGCAGCCACTCTTCTCATGGTTGAGAAAGTTGAGAGCATGGTCGCAGCACAAGTTGAAGCTATACGCAACATGAAGATCGATAAGGTAACTGTATGGGATGGTGGAAATAATGCTGATGGCACATCTGCAACTAGTAATTTTGTAAGTAGCTTAGTACAAAGTCTACCACCTATTCATGATGTCGCAAAGATGGCGGGTATAGATCTACCAGATTATCTAGGGTCATTATCAGATGATGCAACTAACGAATGAGACATTGTCCTAACTAGACAGTCATCCTCATGAATGACTTACATCTCGGACTATCATGGTCATTGAAGATGTTGTAATTATTGGCGGAGCTCGTACACCCTTTTGTGAATGGTATGGGGGTAAGCGAGGTGATGGTTTACCTGGTGGATTATTGAAGGATACAAGCGCCTTAAAATTAGGTGAGATTGCAATTAAGGGTGCTTTAGAGAAAACAGGTACCTCTCCTGAAAGTGTCGACCACGTTGTAATGGGATATGCTTTACAGACGTGTGATCAGGCAATATTTGGAGCCAGACATGCAGGATTAGGAGCAGGTATCCCTCAAGAGGTTCCAATGCTTACACTTTCTCGAATTTGCGGTTCAGGAGTTCAGTCAATTGTAACAGGTGCACAAATGATTATGCTTGGTGAGGCATCAACTGTAGTTTCAGGTGGTATGGAAAATCTATCACAAGCTCCTCATGTATTACGTGGGATGAGAGATGTCTACAGGTTAGCACGGCCACCTAAAGAAGGAGTGACTTTAGAAAAAGATATGGAGGATTATCTGTTTACAAATCTACTTGATGGAATGTGTGGCTCTTTTATGGCCCAAACTTCTGATGAAATTTGCAGAAGGAAAGGTGTAACTCGTGAAGAGACTGATGAGTTTGCAGCACTTTCTCATTCACGAACAGCATCTTCAATCGCTAATAATATCTGGGAAAAAGAGATAGTGACTGTTGGTGATGTTGGTCATAAAGATGAAGATCATGTAGTATTAGATTCAACCCCCGAGTCTTTAGCACAACTAAGGACTGCTTTTGGTCCAGATAGCCTAGTTACAGCCGGTAATGCTAGTGGAGTAGTGGATGGTGCTGCTGCTGTTGTAATCAAGTCAGCATCTCAAGCAGAATCAGATGGTGACTCACCATTAGCAAGAATTATTTCTTGGGGTATTGTAGGTCTCGACCCTGCAATTATGGCATATGGACCAGTCCCTAGCAGTCGTCTTGCTTTAGAAAAAGCGGGTCTTTCAATTAATGATGTAGATAGGTGGGAAATTAATGAGGCCTTTGCCGGACAAGCTGTTGCCTGCATCAAGGATTTAGGCTTAGACATAGGAAAAGTCAATGTCAATGGTGGTGCAGTAGGATTAGGTCACCCTCTGGCGGCAACTGGAACACGACTTGTTCTTACTCTTGCTCATGAATTAAAGAGATGTGGTGGGAGATATGGTGTTGCAACTGCATGTATCGGTGGCGGTCAAGGAATCGCCATGGTAATCGAGTCAATTTAAGATAAGATCGATATGATTTCTTGAATATATTTTATCATAGTTAGTGATATAATAGCTATGAATAAACTGGTGATGAATTTTGCTGGGAGATAATTTATAGCATATTTAGCACCACTAAATGATAATGCTGCGACTAAAAAAGGTATAACGATAGAATATATGGTAGCCTGCTCATATAATTGGGATGCTGAACTATCAATGATAATATGTGAAATAATAGCAGTTGGTACAACCATTGCTGCTAACATAAAAGCAGTCCCTGCTGATGATTTACTATCAAATCCTCCATATTTTCGATTCATTGTAACGAAGATTCCGCCCCCTCCGATTCCAAGTAGTCCTGATGACATTCCTCCTAAGAATACACCTGGTAACCAGTATTTCTCATTCATATCTCCTATAGATTCTCCCGTAATATCATCTTTATTTGACATCCTTACTATTGCATTATATAATATCCAAGAGACTATGGTTAATGCCATTATTTTAATAGTAATGTCACTAATTATTTCGATTAATAAATATGCGATTATAGTTCCAAAAATTGCGCCAGGTATCCCGTAAAGGCTACCTTTCTTTGCCATCGCTACATCTCCCAAACCTTTCCTATTATGTGCGATTTGACTCCCCATTGCTACAGACCAAACTAGTATTAATGATCCAAGTATTGCTACTTTTATTTCCCAACCTAGTAAATAATGGAGAATTGGCATAAATATCACTCCCCCGCCTAAACCTAATGGTGAAAAAACCAGTCCCGTCATAAGAATTAGAACAATTGCTAATATCAGGTCAGGGTCCATATTTTCTCCTTTGAATTCTTTATGATAATATTATTATTGTCATATAACTACTAATTAACATTGAGATTGTTGCTATCATTCCCACCACAAGAATAGTCCCACCTGCATCTTCCATACTCTTTTTTGTAATGAAAAATCCAACTGATGCAAGTAATGGTATCAACAAATATTTACCGACGATTGATAAAAACTCTGCTAAATTAATTGGCATAATCCAAGTAGATAATATTGCAGCAATAACGAATCCTGGGACGAAGTAAGGGATAGATCCAATTTTTGTATTTCCTTCATTTTCATTGTTAATTTTATTCCCAAGTAAAGCACATAATGGTACAATAATAACTAGAAGAGATACTCTAGATAATTTAACCGCTGTGGCAATTTCCATAGCTTCTGGTCCAATTGTTTCTCCTGCTGCTATCGCTTGAGGCACAGCATGAATCACTGAACCTACCCAAATACCGCCTTGCTCTTCTGACATGCCAAGAATATTCGATAGTAATGGTAGTATCAAGAAAGTAATTAATCCTAACAAATTAATTATAGCCAATATTACTGCAACTCTTTCTTCTTTTAGTTTCAAACCAGGTGAAACTGCTACAACTGCACTATTACCGCATACTGCTCCTCCTGTACCAAGTGCTACACATGTTTCTAAATCCAATTTTGCATATCTCCCTACAAGGTAACATATCCCAAAACTAGTTGATGCTGTGACAAATGCTGTAGCAAAACCAACTAATCCAACCTCAGGTTCAAAAAAAATCGATAAGTTGAGGCCAAATCCTAGTAGTATTATCGCGATAGGTAATACCATACTAATCATCCATTTTCCCCCCTCATCAGTATTAGGGATATAATATGCAATAATTGATCCCAAAATAAGTGCTAAGGTGCTAGGTCCAATATTGATTCCTAGACTTGATAAAAATATATTCATCAAATATGCAATTATACTAATAATAACTGCAATAATTACCCCTATATTCTTGCTCATAACAAATCACCCTATTTCTTAAATCAATCCATATGAGATTATTCCAGCTGCTAAGAAAGTACCAGCAGTTGACCCTATATTCCCTAAAGCAGTCACCATTATTACTCTACCAACTTTATTTCTAAAGAACATATTAAAGAAACTGGGGAATTCTAGGAAATCAGAAGCGTCTTTTCCTGTTGGTGGTACTATTTTGAGTTGAGTATAACCTGCAAACCACCCAGCAGCGATAGTTGGATTTAGGGAGGTTATTGGTGAAGCTAATGCCCCTACAATTATTGAAACAGGATGTCCTCTTGCAATCATTACTCCTAACCCTGTAAGTACAGAATTCAACACTAACCATATTGATATAGAATCCCATACAGTAGTAAAATCGCCATTGTAGGCACTTTTACATATTGCCGATATGAGTAAAATTGGTATTGCTAGCATCAAATATTTTGGCCAATTAGATTTTTTAGGTTGTTCATTAAGTTCAGGTAATCTTGATGTTAATTCCATAGCAGGTTTCTTTAGATTCTTTTCTATTCCAGATAAATGTCCTGCACCAACTATAGCTAAAATTTTCCCTTTCCCACGTATCTGTTGTATCCTTGCACCTAGATATTCATCTCTTTCATCAATTAGTACATAACCTGCATTGGGGGCGATTTTGTAGACATCTTCCATCATATTGCTAAGTAAATCACTGTCTTCAAGTAATTCTTCTAAATCAAATTCATCATCTTCATCATCTAATAATAGGGCTTCAAACACACGACTTTTTTCTCTTAAACCCATTTTATGCCATGCTCTTCTTAGAGTGATAATTACATCTCTATCTATTAATTCGACAGGTATATTTTCTTCTTCTGCAATGTTTATTGCAGCTAATAATTCTGCGCCTGGTTTTTCTCCAGAATCAATACCCATTTTTCTTTGTTGGACAGATAGTGCAGATTGCAATATGATCATAGCTGATTTCCCATCACTAATAATTTTCAATAATCCTTCATTATCTATGCCTTCTGGTTTCTTTATTGATGCTAACCTTGATTCACATAGTTCGACAGCAACAACATCTGGATTATATTTTGAAATTTGATCTCTAACTAGATTCACCGATGTACTACTTACATGAGCCGTTCCAATTAAACGAAGATTTTCATCAATATCTACTATATTTTTTGTACCTTCAGACATCAAAAATCCTCCAAAGTAGACATTGCTCGAAACAAGTCTCTATGTTCTGCGACATCATGCACTCTGATGATATCGACGGCTCTTGATTTTGCCATGGCTGCTATTCCAAGAGACCCTGCTAGTCTCTCTTCAGTTTTTTTACGGCCTAATAAATCTGAAAACATACTCTTTCTACTAACCCCCCACATCAATCCCATTTTTTCTAATGGAATGATTTTTTTTCCTGCTGATAAGAGTTTAATATTATGCTCTAGTAATTTCCCAAACCCTATACCTGGGTCTCCAATTATCCGTTCAGGTTTTACTCCAGCGCTAATTAAGATATTCACTTTTTGAGAAAGTATCTTTTTAACTTCTGAAACAACATCTCCATATTCAGGATTATGTTGCATGTTTTCAGGTAAACCTCTCATATGCATTATACAAATTGGGCAATCTCTAGTTTTTATCAGTTCTACCATTTTCGGATCACTTAATGCTGATATATCATTGACCATATCTGCTCCTTCATCTAACGCTGCTTCAGCAACGATTGCTCTCCTCGTATCTATCGAAATTCCTACATCAGGAAATTTATTTCTCAAAGCACTAATAATTGGTAAAATTCTCTTTATTTCTTCATCAGAGTCTACAGCCTTAGCTCCAGGTCTTGTTGATTCACCACCTACATCTAACCAATCAGCACCATTTTCTACCATTGTAGTTGCAATCTTTAGAGTTTCTTCGATACTAGATAGCCTTGAATCTGCATAGAATGAGTCAGGAGTGATGTTTAGTACCCCCATTATCCGAGGGAATCCATCATCTCGGCGAACCATCAAGGGTCTCCAGTCAGCCATGTTGTTACCTCGATTCTACCAATCCTTTATGATGTGATGTAGTGGCAATCCAACGATGATTATTGGAGACGATACGCTTGATGATGGTATAAATACCGCATCCACTCCTATTTCTTCTAATCTTGAAGGTGATTCTATGAATCAATCTTCATTAGAAATGATGGAGTCAATTATTCAAAGATTACAGCCCCAAAATAGGCACGATATTAGAGATATGATATTCCAAAGAGGTAGAATATCTGGTGCTATGCTAATTATGGCAATTTTACTATGGTGGATATCTGTAGAAAAGGGTTCTGATAGACTAGGCGACTCGTTAATTCCAGTTTCACAGATGGGTGGATTTGAATTTTCTGAATTAAGTATTATTGTACCTGGAATTGCATTGTTAGCAACCTTAGTTATGTCTATTGGTAGAGAACAAGGGAATGCTATATTATCTAATGTTGCAGGTATTCTAGTCATCCTTGCAATTTTCTACATTCTAGAACCATTTGGTAATCTTGCATTAAATATAGGCGAAATGAAATTTCAAAATGCTATTTCTGCAAGTGGTAGACTTTCGATGCTTGCAATATTACTTCATTTTTCTATGAAATTCTTTTTCGATGCCTTACTTCTCCAGTGGGTAAGAACATGGTTACTTTCTAATGATGTGGATATATTTCCATCTCAAAATACAACTACCTATGAGGGTCATGCTGATGAAGAGTCACCTCTCGCATAGGGGATATGAGCGATATTAGAATGCCACACTTAGGGGTACTTCGTCTTGGTCATAGAAGAGATCGAGATAAACGAATCACCTCTCATTTGGGTTTGACAGCCAGAGCCTTTGGTGCTGACGAAATATATCTAGCAGGTGACAAAGATCCTTCTGCATTAGAGACTTGGAATTCAGTTTCTAAAAGATTCGGTGGAAAGTTCCAATGTAGGCATGAAGAAAAACCTCTTAGTTTTCTTCGTCGATTTTCTAAAGATTCAGGCGATGGGAAACCTGGCACAATTATTCATCTTACAATGTATGGTGAATCTTGGAAAGAAGCGTTACCTAAAATTAGTTTAGAGAGGCCAACTATTATCGTTGTAGGTGGTACTAAAGTACCCGGCGAAGTCTATCGATTAGCCGACCATAATATATCAATAGGTAACCAACCACATTCTGAAGTTGCCGCTCTTGCAATTTTCCTTGATTCTTTCGTTGGACCTATTGATGATGAAAATCACTTTTTTGGTGGTGAATTGCGTGTTATTCCAAATGCTCAAAGAAAGCAAATTATAAATTTTGAAGAGGAATAAATTAGAGAGTAGAAACTCTGCAACTGATTACATGACGTCAATGATTAATAGTCGTCTTCTGACAGTATCGTTGATGTCGAAGTCGACACTGGGTAAAGGATTCTCACCCGGTGCTGATGTTTTAGGTGTTAAATCACCTCCAGAATTCACTGATGCTGCGGATTTTCTAATCGATTCTGACGATATACAGCCTGCGAGTTTAGCGCCAGGATTGCTTTTATTGGCTGATGGAACTAAGTTCAGAGGGAATCTTTTCGGAGCTGAAACTATTGCTCAAGGGGAATTGGTATTCACTACTGGAATGTGTGGTTATCAAGAAAGTCTCACCGATCCTTCCTTCGCAGGTCAGGTACTAACATTTACTTGGCCACTTCTTGGAAATTATGGAATTCATGCTAACAGTTCTGAGTCATCTGCAGTTTGGCCACGTGGAGTAGTTTGTAAGCAATTAATGAAGGTCCCCGACCATCGGAATTCGGTTGGAAGTGTACATGAATTTTTATTAGTTCATGGTGTGCCTGGAATTGAAGGTATCGATACAAGAGCGTTGACAAAAAGAGTTAGGGAACATGGGACAGTTCTTTGCGTATTCGGACCTATCGATAAAGAACAAGAAATGAAATCTATTCTTGATAATCTTACGCCTCCTGATTCTCTAGATTTAGTTGCCGAAGTTACATGTTCAGAATCAGTTCTTTTGAATAAAGGAGCAACTGATTTAGATGGTAATCTATTACCACGTCTTGCTGCAATTGATTGTGGTGTTAAATTCAATATTCTTCGAGAATTATGCCGCCGGTTTGAAGTAGTTTGGTGCCCAGCTCATATGCCATTTAATGAAATTATTGAGCAATGGTCACCTGATGCATTCTTTTCATCGAATGGACCTGGCGACCCTGCACATCCAGGTGCCGCAACTATTGCCAGAGATACTCTTTCTTCAGCAGTGAGGGCTGATTTACCTGTCATGGGGATCTGTCTTGGTCATCAATTAATGGGTTTAGCAGCTGGTCTTAGAACTTACAAACTTAGATATGGACATCGAGGTGCAAATCAGCCAGTAATAGATTTACACAGTGGGAGAGTCCTCATAACCAGTCAAAACCATGGTTTTGCAGTTGAAGATCCAAAACAAGGCATGCTTGCTCCACACCCAAGTGATACTTTTTCAGATAAAGGCGATAATGTTCTTGGAGCAGATTTCAAAGTCAGATATGTCAATGCAAATGACAGGACCGTCGAAGGCCTTGATCTAGTTGGTAAGTCCTCATTTACAGTGCAATTTCATCCAGAAGCCTGCCCTGGGCCTCATGATGCATCCCCTCTATTCGATAGATTCTCTGAACTTGTTAAACAAGATTTAGTATCTAATAATGTGACTCAAACTTTGAGAGGTGGTAATTAATGCCTCGACGAGATGATTTAGAAAGAATTGTGATTCTTGGAAGTGGTCCAATAAGAATTGGTCAAGCTGCTGAATTTGACTTTTCAGGTTCACAAGCATGCCGAGCATTAAGAGCAGATGGTTATGAAGTAATTTTAATTAATTCTAATCCTGCTACAATACAAAATGACCCTGAAATGGCGGATAGAATATACATTGAACCTCTATTGCCCGAGGTAGTAAAGCGTATACTGGAAATTGAAAAACCAGATGCTATTCTTGCAGGTATGGGAGGGCAAACTGCTTTGAATATAGCTATGGCTCTAGCACATGACGGTTCCCTTGATGAATTAGGTGTGGAATTAATAGGTTGTAATTTAGCATCTATTGATGAAGCCGAAGATAGAGATTTATTCAAACAAGTATGTGAAGAAATAGGTCTTCCTGTTTGTAAAGCAATTGCATGTGATTCTATTGATGAAGTGATTAAAGCATCAAGTTTACTAGGTGGTTTCCCTCTTCTTATTCGTCCAGCATTTACATTAGGTGGCTTAGGTGGTGGTACTGCATTTAATATGGGTGAACTTGTAGAAATTGCAAGCCAAGGGATACTTCATTCAGCAATCGGTCAGGTCCTCATAGAAGTCAGCATATTAGGTTGGCAAGAACATGAATATGAAGTAATGAGGGATGATGCTGATAATGCCATAATAGTTTGTACTATGGAAAATCTTGATCCAATGGGAGTTCATACTGGGGAATCTGTTGTAGTTGCTCCACAACAAACGCTTTCTGATCGTGATCATCAAAAATTAAGGAATGCAGCATTGAAATTAATCCGTAGGTTGAATATCAAGGGAGGGTGTAATGTTCAATTCGCAGTAGATCAGAGTAATGGTGATTATCGAGTTATTGAAGTAAATCCTCGAGTATCTCGTTCTTCTGCTCTAGCCTCTAAAGCAACGGGGTATCCAATAGCAAGAATGGCTGCATTAATCGCAGTTGGATATACACTCGATGAACTACCAAATCCAATTACTGGTGAAGGTACAACTGCTGCTTTTGAACCGACTTTAGATTATTGTGTTGTAAAAATTCCTCGATGGCCTTTTGATAAGTTTAGGACTGCAGATAGAACAATTGGTACCTCAATGAAATCTACAGGTGAAGTAATGGCGATAGGCCGTTGTTTCGAAGAAGCATTTCTCAAAGCATGGGCAAGTCTAGAATATGGTCAACCTCATCCTAGACCTCTAACTCTGGCTGATGCATCAGGTGGGGAAACTATGGATGAGAGAGCATCTCAAGCATTGCCTGAGGCAATTCTAGTTGACTGGTTAAGAATACCTACAGATAGGAGAATGGGCGCTCTATTCGAAGCTTTCAGACGCGGTTATTCTATAGATGATGTCAGAGATTTAACTGGCGGTGTAACAAGGTGGTTTTTACATCGATTTGAGAGAATGGCTGCAATTGAAACAGAGATACGTGCGGCAGGTGAATTAGGCCTTTCACCATCAGAAATTCCTGTTAAAGAGATGCGTATGTGGAAAGGATTTGGTTTTTCTGATCTACATATTGCAGATGCACTTTCTGGTTTTCCCGCGTCTGGTTTCAAGCAATTATCAATAGGTGAAAATGAGCATTCTGTTACTTTGCGGCGTCATGAATTAGGGATACATCCTAGATTTAGGATGGTGGATTCTTGCGCTGCAGAGTTTGCTGCTGTGACTCCATATTACTATACTACATATGAAGGCGGTTCCGATTCCATAGGTATCGACTATATACCTAATTTATCTAAAAATAAAAAGAAAAGGATAGTCGTAATAGGATCAGGTCCTATTAGAATTGGTCAGGGTATAGAGTTTGACTATGGTTGTGTGCATGCGGTAGGGGCGATCCAAGATTTAGGGCATGAAGCAATTATTATCAATAATAATCCTGAGACAGTTTCTACTGATTTTGATACTAGTGATCGTCTATATTTCGATCCATTAACTCTTGAATCAGTAAGTGAAATTCTTCTCCGTGAAGACGCTCATGGTATCTTACTCCAATTTGGAGGTCAAACTGCTATAAATCTCGCATTACCATTATCTGATAATTTACCATATTTATCTACTTTAGGGCTTGATTTAGTAATGGAAGGAACAACGCCTGAGTCCGTAGACGAAGCGAGTGATAGAGAAAGATTTGAGGCATTTTCTCAAAGGAATAATCTAAGAATGCCAAATGGTGAAACAGCATCAACTCCTGATGAGGTACGTGAGGCAGTAAGAAAAATTGGTTATCCTGTTTTGATTAGACCATCATATGTTCTCGGAGGAAGAGGTATGGAGATTCTTTCCTCAAATCGCCAATTAGAGACCTATATGGAAGATGCCTTCTTATCACCAGAAAAGCCATTATTGGTGGATGAGTATCTTGGTAATGCCATGGAACTAGACGTTGATGCAGTGTGTGACGGTAAGGAAGTACTAATTGGTGCAATAATGGAACATCTAGAGGAAGCAGGTATACACTCTGGCGATTCAACATGCTTCATCCCTCCACAAAATGTATCAGATAAGATACTCGAAGAAGTTGAAGTATGGACTAAAAGAATTGGTTTAGAACTCGGTATTAAAGGATGTTATAATATTCAATTTGCGATTCGTGAAGAGGTATTGTATGTCTTAGAAGTTAATCCCAGAGGTTCACGTACCTTCCCTTTTGTTGCTAAAGCTACAGGTGTGCCATTAGCAAGAATTGCTGCGATGGTAGCACTCGGAGAGAGACTATCTGATCTTAATATTCCAGCTCCTCAAACCGATGCAGTTTGTGTCAAAGCACCAGTATTCCCTTTCATTAAACTTAGAGGATTAGACCCTGCTCCTGGACCTGAAATGAAATCAACGGGTGAAGTTATGGGTAGTCATGAAAGAGCTTCTGCTGCTTACCTCAAAGCACGTCTAGCAACAGAGTCACCTGTGCCAACAGAAGGTGGCGTATACATTACTGTCAAAGATAGGGATAAAGATGCAATAATTGTTCAAGCTAAGAAACTAATCGATTTAGGCTTCAAAATATACGCTACGAGTGGAACTGCTAGTGTATTACGAGATAAAGGAGGTCTTGAAGTAGAAACTTGCTATCGGATAACTGAAGGAATGACACCCGATGCTTTGGATTTAATGCGTCAAGGGAAAATTCATCTCATCATAAATACTCCTCGGAATACTGGAGGAGCAGTTCTTGATGGGAATATGATGAGGAGACTAGCAGTTGAACTTAATATTCCATTTGTTACCACTATGGCTGGTGGTAAGATGGAAGTATTAGCTATAGAAGAAGCAATGAATGGTATACCTGAACCGAGACTGTTAAACATAGGCTCGCTTTAGTATGAAAAACCTCTGAAAATAATTTTTAAATTTATATTCTTGCGATTTCCTTAATTACCTCGAAATCTCAAAGCAAATTATGATGGCGCTAACTGAAATACCAGGTGTAGGTGAATCCCTTGCTCAAAAATTAGTATTAGAGATAGGTTCTCTGGCAGATGTTGAAAGAGCTCTTGAAAATGGAGATGTTAGTACACTATCTGGAATAGAAGGGATATCTCCACAAAGAGCAGTGAAATTGATAAATTCAGCAAATGGTCGTTCTAGAGAAGTAACTACTACAGACGAGGGTCGTAAATTGCATAAAGAATTGATAGAAGAAGTATCAAACTATATTCAAACAAGAGCTGCAAAAGATAGAATTTCAATAATAAGCCCACTTACTAGATCTAATTTAATAGAAATTAATTCTAGAAGATCATGGTCAGAAAATGCAATTAGATTTGTAACTGATAGTAAGTCTTCCTTTGAATCTTGGAACACTTGTATTTCAGGTCTTAATTATACTAGAGAATCTACCTCTCGTATTGAAAGAGTAATCGTTGTACCTAATGCAGAGGTTATTGAAGAACTGAAACATCTCAATAATAAATGCCGAGTGTTAGTTCGTTCAAATGAAGAAACATGGCGTGATTACGTAGGTTTACCTAGAGTCACTTGGATAGGTAAAGGTGCTCCTGAAGTAGTTCCATCCGGATGGGTCGTTGGTAAGTCTGATCAATCTCTACATACATTGGTTCCTGAAGTTCCTTTACAATGGCTAAAATCTAATTCGGCAAATCTTTCAATAATTGCAAATTTATCTGATCAATTATGGCCAATAAATATCATTGGTCAGAAAATTTCTAATTCATTGGAAGGATTAGAGAGTTTACCACTATTATTACAATCTTTAGATAATGATTCTACTCGTCTTGAATGTTTAGAAAATTCTCGAGATAGTCTTTGGGGTGAAGTTAAATCGATTGAAGCAGCAGTAAATGATGCAATAGTCTCTGGTACTTCTGATGCAAAGATTTCATTTGATGGCGATGAAGTTCTATCGTATTATTCTGATATAGGAGGATTAGAACGCCGATTGAGAAGTACGGTTGCGGATACTATTGATTTTTCTCTACAAGATGGTCTCAGAAGATTAGAAAACTATCTCAAAGATACAGGTGTCAAATTACCGAATGAAGTATATTCTAGTGAATACCCCTGTGTAATTAATAGACACGCCATAGAACTAATTGAAAATGAACTAGATTCAGCTATACTATCTGAAAGGAGTGATGGTGAAATTGCTATTGCTAATTCTACAATAAAGATAATGAAACCAGCAAGGAAAGCAATATCTAATTTTATTGAAATTGACATGTGGCTTGGAATAGGGAAATGGGCAGTGTCGAACAGATGTACTATGCCTGAAATTATCACATCACATCCTGGAGTTTGGATGAAAGATGGTAGACATATTCTCCTTGATTGTGAACCTGATCCGGTTACTTATGGTATAGGTGAAGTTTCACCTGAAGGTGAGAAAGAACGTATTGCATTACTTTCAGGTGCTAATTCAGGTGGTAAAACCACTCTTCTTGAAACCCTAGGTTCAGTGATATTATTGTCTCATTCTGGTTTACCTGTACCTGCATCCCAAGCATCAGTTGGACTTTTAGATGAACTACACATGCTTGCTAAAGTTTCAGGTACTCAATCTGCAGGTGCACTAGAAAGAACTTTGAAGAAACTTGCCGAGGTATTAGTATCAGATTATAGGAAAATAATACTTGCTGACGAACTTGAAGCTATTACTGAACCAGGTTCAGCATCTTTGATACTAGGTGGTCTTTTAGCCGCATCTTGTGAAAATAAAGACACAAACGTGCTATTAGTTACACATATTGGAACATCAATTTCTGAAGTAATGGGTGGAGATGTTAGGATTGATGGTATTGAAGCCCAAGGTTTAGATGAAAATATGGACTTAATAGTCGATCGGACTCCTAAAAGAAATCATATTGCTAAGTCCACACCTGAATTAATTGTTAGAAGATTGGCAGCAAGGTCGACTGGGCCAACGTCTCGAATATTTTCTGATCTTTTAAAGCGATTTTGAAAATATTTTCATTATAGATGCATGACCTAATTCTGTAATGATTGATGCTATTCTTGGCCCGAATTCAGTGCCTAGAATTAACATATAAAGTGCTATGTAACCTTCTCTCGGACTAATCTCTTCTTCTTTTGTCGCCTCTCTTATTTTTTCATTAATTTCTTTTTCTGCCCATTCGCAATTTTCAAATTTTTTAGATAAATTCACGAGAAAAAGCATCTGTTTCCTAGTCAGTTTCTCTTTAGTTGTATGTTCCATTTTTTCTTGAATATTGATTCTTGCATCTTCCGGGAAATGTACACTGTTTATCCAATTTCTCATTCTTGATAATCTCCCTAATAATGCATCATTAGGTCTTCCATCTATGTGTTGGCTTTTATTTAATGAATCCCAAATATCTTCATCATTTGACTTAATTTGTGCTAACATTGCTAGGTGGCGGAATGATACACCTGCAATAGAGGATGAAGCATCTTCTCCTCTATTTACTTGACTGAGTCTTAGAGCCCCAATTACTGTATCTCTAGCAACTTTCTTCTTTTTGTTTAATTCATCTCCTGATGGAGGATTTGATACTAATCTTTCATATTCATCAGCCATCTCAAAAAGTGATGGTCCTGTATCAAAATCAATATGTTTCTTAACTTTTGTTCTAGCAATTACATATCTTAATATCTCTGGCGGAACTAAGTTTAATGCTTCTATAGGGCCAATTGTATTCCCACTTGAACTTGACATAGGACCACTTCCTTTGAGTTGTATCCATTCATAGACCATTTTACCAGGTGGCTCATCTCCTAATAATTTACAAATTGGGATGCCAGTATCGAAACTTCCACCAGCTGCTCCATGATCTTTTCCTGCTGGTTCACATGTGATACCATGAATCCCCCATCTTGCGGCCCAATCAACTCTCCAAGGCATTTTTCCATCTGCCTTCCTTATATCGGATTCTCCTTCTATGCCATGCTTATCCTTCCAGCGAACATATGGTTTATCATATCCAGTTACTTCTACACCATCCATACTGCCATCACTACCAATAGGGTTGTAGGGGAACCATCCTTCTGGCAATTCTCTCCCAGATATTTTTTCAATAATTTCATGAATTTGTTCTTTATACTCAATGGCTAAATTAATTTTCTCTGCGAATTCTCCATTATCGTATGTTTCATGATTCATTACCACTTTAGGATGAACTCCTATTTCTCTTAAAGATTCTAAAAATGGTTCAAGGAAATGATTTGCATAATTCCCACCCTCATGGTTAGGTGTGCCATCTGGATTTGGTGCAGGGATATTTACGAGTGGGCATCCAATATATTTTTCATATTCATCTGATAGGAAACTATACACTCTTCTTAGAGGATCCATAGAATCTACTATGAAAATATATTCTGATTTTATATTTGAATCTAGACAAGCACGATGAATCATCTCTGCAGTTAATATTTCTCGAAGATGTCCTATGTGAAATTCTCCCGATGGCGTAATTCCTGATGCAATTACTTGCGAGCTATATTCTTCTGAAAGCCGTTTTGCGGTATAATCAGCCCAGTGCATCTTTATGCCTCAAACAGTTACTACTCTAACCAAACCACGTAGAGGTACTCCTTCAAGAGCATTAACCTCTGACTTATTAGCTAAAACTAGACATAATCTTACATCAGCACCTGCGTTTCTTAGATTATTTATTGTTTTCTTTAATGTGGTACCAGAAGAAACAACATCATCAACGACTACTACTTGTTTTCCAGATACATTAGCGAAAATCTCAGAAATATGTGCACCTTCTTCCTCACTAATAGATCGACTTACTGCTAAATCTAAATCTAATTGTCCAGCAATCGCCTGAGCAAATGGTATTCCATTAATGCTTATTCCAACTATTGTATCTACTTCATCCCCAATTTCTTCCTCAATAATATCGGCAAATATATATGAAATTGCTTCTATTCTACTTGCTTTAACTGCTACGGATCTCCAACCTACTTGTACATCGGTAGGCCTATCCTCTGAAACTACGTTATTGGAATATTTTTCAGTAGATAACCATTGAATTGTAGTTTGAGAAAGTGATAACTCATCTGCTATTTGTTGTGTGTTCAAACCATTACTACGATATTGCTGTACTTTGGCACGAAGTTCGTCTACGCTTAGTGGCATCGTTTTGTCCTAGAATCCGACCTGTATCAAGCCATCGGCTACAAACTATCTATAATATTAGTATTTTTAATGATAAAAACGTTGTTAAAATCTACCGGTGGAACCAAAACCACCGTCTCCTCTCTCAGTTTCACCTAAATTATCAATCGTTACTTCTGTAAATTTTGATTTAGGGATAGGTGTAATTAATAATTGAGCGATTCTTTCATTTTTCCCTATTGAGTATGATTCTCCCTCTCCAATCCATGTCATTAAAACAAATAATTCTCCTCTATAATCTGCATCGATTGTTCCGATACTATGTGGTAGAATTAATCCCTTTTTCCCTAAAGATGATCTTGCTCTAACTTGTCCTTCATATCCTTCTGGAATTGCTACATGTAAACCAGTTCTAACCATTGTACTAATTCTTCGTCTTACTATTGTATCTTCTAGTGAGTATAAGTCCCATCCTGCAGCATGAATACTGCCTTTTGTGGGGAGTAAAGCGTCTTCATGAGTCCTTGCTACTTTGACTTCTATCGCTTCATCCATATTATTCGCTATGCTAGTCAGCATTTTACGCTTCTCCATTAGCCTTTTTCCGTCGGTGGGGTGAAAAGGGAGACTCTTCTCGGCTTGTCAATGGTAGACTTCGAGTATGAGTCATTGTTAGAACGCGCTCGTGAGCGTATACCTAAGAATATCAGTGAAAGATCACGATGGACTATGCCTGAACCCGAAATTCTAATTGAGGGTAATCAAACGATAATACGTAATTTCGCGGCTATAGTGGATGCTATGGATCGTGATTCTAATCATGTCTATCAATTTCTTATTAATGAGCTAGGTACCTCTGGGTCACGTGAGCAAGTAAGAGTTCTATTCAAAGGACGTGTACCTCCAAAGAGAATTAAAGAAAAAATAGTTTCATATGTTAAATCATATATTTTATGCGGTCAATGTAAAGCTCCCGATACTCGTTTCATCAAAGACGATCGGACTACTTTGCTTAAATGTCAAGCATGTGGTGCAACTCGTCCTGTCAAATTATGAGATATTTCACAGAAGAAATTCTTATTCCGGTGAAAAATCTAGAAGTACTTTGCCTTTATTTTTGCGATTATGCATATGCATTTGAGCATCTGCAACTTTTTCAAATCTCCATACCGAATCAATAATTGGATTTATTTTTCCCTGATTCATTAATTCACCTAATTCTGCCAGATGATTAGCAAAAATATCTTCATCTTCTAATCTACCCATATGAACTCCAAATAATGATTTATTAGAGTTCATCATCTTCATAGGATCAAATTTCGGCGTATTTATCCACATTCGAATAGCGGCAATTATCGATCTTTTTTGATTAGGCACTGCTGAAGAAGCGCCAAAACAGTGTAATTTCCCTCCATTTCTTAATGCATTATATGATCTCATTAAATGTTTTCCAGCAACTGGATCTATGGCTTGATGAACGCCTTTTCCATTAGTCATATCTTTACAGACTTTAACGAAATCTTCTTGGTCTCGATTTACAAAACGCATTCCTAAAGACTCTACAAATTCTTTTTTAGATTCGGATGCTGTTCCAATAATTAATCCGGCTCCATATGCTTGACATATCTGAGCAGCAGCAGTTCCAACACCTCCTGCTGCATGGTGTATTAGTACGCTATCTCCTTTTTTCAGACCTCCTAGGTGTACTAACATATGATATGCAGTCCCATAAGTTACTGGCATAGCCGCTGCTTGATCGAAACTAATATTATCAGGTATAGGAACTACTCTATTGGAATCAACTATTACTTCCTCTGAGTATCCTCCAAATCCAGTCATTGCTATAACTCTCTGGCCCAATTGAAGATTAGTTATCTCTTTTCCAAGGTCGATTATTTCCCCTGATGCTTCATACCCTGGAGTAAATGGGAAATCTGGATTTGATCCATATAAACCTTGACGCATCATCAGATCTGCAAAGTTAATCCCAGCTCTATGCACTCTTACTTTAACTTGATTTTCTTTTGGTAAATCTAATTTTTCTTCAACTATTTGTATCGAATCGGTTCCACCAATTTTTGGATAAATTACTTTTTTCATTTGTTCAATCTCCTTATTAATCCGACATTAAATAATCAGATGCTATTTGATCACCTAAAATATGATTTGAAATTTTAATAATGGCTTCATCATCATCGTTTGGAATAGTATACCATATTCCTTCTGGATATATTACACAAGCAATACCTTTCTCACAACTACCCAAACAACCTGCTTTATTGACTCTAATATCCAGAACATTTGATTTTCTTGTAATTCTTTTCAGTTTAGTCATAATTTCTAGAGAATTTTTTGATGAACAGCAACCTTTAGGATTATCGATATCTCTTTCATTTACACAAACAAAAACATGTTTCTGAATTTTAGACATCACTAATCCTCAAATTTTATCAAATTTCGAAGCGAGTATGAAATCTGATTCTACTAAACCATCAATTTTATGGGTATAGATTTTAGCTAAAACTCTCCCCCATCCAAGTTCGAAATCAGCATGATGATTTTGTTCTTCACAAATCTCTCCCATTCTATTTGTAAATTCTAGAGCCTGCTTGAAATCATCAAATTTCCAAACTCTTTCTAGATGATGACTTTCAATAATCTCCCATTCATTATTCAGACTGATGATTAACTTACTCATTTCCTCATCTGTTAATGGAGGGACGCCTCCTTGGCACGGAATACAAACTTTAGAAGATAAATCGCATATTTCACTCATTTTAATCCCACACATGATTATCTTCTCTACCATCCGCCTGACGTTCTGCTGCTTCATGTAAATTAGAACGTCTACGCATATCTTCCTTTTCGAATGTCAGAAGTTCTCGGTCTTCAATATATGGCTTCCTTAGATGGGTGATTAAACGTAACTCAACTATCACATCTCTTGCTATTGATCTGAAATTACCATTTTCATCTCTGATCTCCACTACATTTCTTGAGGTTCCTACTAACATGCCTCGTATATATGGGTCTGAGTCTCCCGGTAAGGCTCTACTATCAAGTAAAATCTCAATTAAATCATCTTTCCTTAAACCATACTTTCTTTCAATAAGTGGTCCGAGAAACTTATCCTGTAAATCAATTAATTCAGGAGCTCCATATTCTTCATGTATTCTTCTAGCCCATTCGGGTAAATCAGTAATATCACTATCACGCCTCTCTGTGCCCATGCCCTTCGGTTAACTATGTCATAGAAAAGCCAACGGGTTCAAAGATTGTAAGTAAAAATTCACAAATGACTGTTGACTTGAAGTGGGATGGTATAGGCGACAGATATGAGGAGTGACCATGGCATCACCACAATGGCGAAGTATCCCTACAGTTCTTTTCCCCCAAGAGATTCTTGATAAGGCATTTAGAAAGGCCTCAAAACAGTCTGATTTGGTAGAAGATCCTGATAAATACCATAGGACAAGAAAACAAATGGTGAGGATGATTCAGTCTGCATCTGATACAATTGATGTAACTCTTAGGACTTGGGTTGATAAGTGGCCTAGTCTGAACGCTCTTTCAGAATTTGATAGAGCTTTAATTGATGCAGCAGTAGGTAATGATAACTATCGTAAAAGTCTAGGGGCAATTCAATGGGCTGCTGAAAGAATACGTAAAATCTCTGGAGAGTCTGAATCAAAAATTCTTCGTTTGAGGGATATTGATGGATTTCATGTTGCACGAAGGCATGCATATGGACGCATTTCATCTATAGTGCATCAAATATCTCCACAGATTATTTGGCTTGGTGAAGCAAGAGATATTCTTCGTAAATTACCATCTGTAGATTCAGCTGAACCTGTAATTGTCGTAGCAGGTTCTCCAAATGTTGGTAAGTCAGCATTAATCGGCGCCCTTTCATCTGGTGAACCAGAAGTTGCAGCCTATCCTTTTACAACAAAACAATTACATTTAGGACATTTTGTACATAGGCGTCGTCCATATCAGATGGTAGATACTCCAGGTCTACTTGATAGGCCAATGGAAGAAAGAAATTTAATAGAAATGCAGGCTATTGCAGCATTAGAAAATGTAGGTGATGTGTTGGTATTCCTTATTGATGTAACAGAAACTGGGGGTACTTCTCTTGATGAACAACTTAATCTTCTAAGTGAGGTAAGAAGTTTAGTTACTGAAAGACCGATAGTAGTTGCATATTCTAAATCTGATTTAATTAAGGATATACCTGATGATGCCGAGCACTTACTTTCTGCAATAAATGGCGATGGAATAGAAGAATTCCGCGCATTTCTAATTGATTTAATTGGTGCTGATGTGATTGATGACCCTCTTTCATTACCTGATCAGTGGCATGTTGATGAAATTGTATTACAGCCATTTGGTACTAAATATGAAATTCAGACACGTAGAGAGATAGATGGTTAATCAATATGCCATTGGTTACCACATGTTTTACAATAGAGGTCATGTCCTCCGTAAGATTTCTGTAAACCACTAACATCAATTGATGTGCCACAGTTGTTACAGACTTCACTCATACCTCTTCCACCTCATTCTGGTTATTCAAACAAGCGATACTCAATTCACTTAACTCTCTCTTAATCTTTGAAGTATTTTTCGTATTGGCAACGCCATTTCTGCTGCACCTATGAAAAGGGTAATCGAGATTAATCCTAGCATTATTTCTACTTTAATATCGAGACTAATCTTTGTTTTTGTAGTTAAAACTTGCATGTCACCAATATCTGCCCCTTCTCTTCCTCCGGTTATTATTCGATATTCATCAGTTTCAATATTCCACTTAATTTGACCATCGAATTCATCATTCCCACCAACTAAAATGAATTCTTCAATATCTTCAAAAGTACATTCAGTCATCTGTGTCTCTGAGTTAGGGGGACAATTTATTTTTGCTCTACTTTCCACTACTGCAAACCAAGCCTCATCATTTTCAGACCAAATTATTTCTAAATTTATATCAAGTAAACCAAATATTACTGGCGGATCTATCTCTCCTGTCATTGCAATGAAACAGGTTCCTGAATCATCAACTTCGCAAGGGACTTGGGGTATTGTGCCACTGTCATCTGGCATTTGTATTCCAACTATGCTTCCTAAAAGCATGAGGGTGCAAATTATTCCTACAACTCCAGGTAGTATTGAGAGAATTCTAACCATCATATTAATCACTACAGTTTAGTATCTCCATTTAACTTAAAGCTCCAGCAAGTTGTATAATTATTGGAATCAAGAATATAGCAACTCCTGCATACAGTAGAAATGTGAGTTTTTTCCTTGAAGCTTCTTTTCTTTTTTGATTGTTATGGCAATCCTTACTATCACATAGAGCGGGTTCATTTTTTATTGATATAGGGATTGAACAAATTATGCAATGTTTGTGTGAATCAAATGAAAGGCCACTCTTAGCTCGAGTTCTTTTTTTGGAAATAGTAGCTGCTTCTTTAGCTTGAACAGCCGTTCTTGTGGCCATTTTAGCAATCTTATCTGCTCTACTCATAATTTTCTCTCCGATGAAATTACAGTTCCTTCAAATTCAGAACCTTCCATTGCTAATTTTATTCTATTAGTTATTCTACCATCTAATACATTCAATTCCAATTTAGCATTCAGTGCTTCAGAAACTCCAATAGGATCTACTACGCTAGATTGTCCTGCTTTTTCATGCTCTGCTGGACCTACGATTCGTTGTAATTCTTGATGATTTAGATATTTATATGATTTAGTGTTAGGGTTAATTTTCGGGTCCTCATCATAGACTCTTGCAACATTTGTTGCTATAATGCATTTATCTGCTGAGGCAGCTATTGCGAATCTTATTGCTACAGTATCAGTAGTATGTCCTGGGACAGTTCCTCCCATTACGACTACTGATTTTTCTTCAAGTAATTGAACAGCTTCATTGACACTGGAAGGAATTATTCCCGACACTAAAATACCTGCTTCAGATATAGCTTCTCTAATTATTGTTGCATTTAATCTAGTTGCTGCGATACCAATTTTATCTAGGTGATAATCATCGCTAATCAATGGTCTAGCTAAGGCAATACCTTCTCTGGCAGGAGCACCTCCTCCAACTACAATTCCTATTCTATCACCCATGGTGACTCTGTCGCGAATTATTTCTATCAAATCACTTAACCAAGTATGCTTATTGTCAATTTCTGGACGTAGCAAACTTCCACCAAGAGCTGCCACAATGCTCGTCATCATGTATACGGCCGCACTGCTTCTCTATCAATGCCTAGGCTACGTTGAGTATGAAGGGTTGAAATGTCGGTCTCTTTGGCAACACACGAGGGTTCACTATGTCCGAAGACTTAGAGATGCAAAAACGAAAACTTCGTGCACGAAAAACTCTTGAAGAAGTTTCGAAAATGAGAGGTATGGGTACCGAGTTAGTAACTGTTATTATACCACCTGAGAAGATGTTACATGATGTTCGACATCATCTTATCCAAGAAGGTGGACAGGCTGCTAATATCAAGTCTAAATCTACACGTAAGCATGTCACAGATGCTATTGAATCTGCAGTTTCAACTCTAGGCCGGTATAAAACTCCAGGTGAGCGAGGAATCGCTCTATTTGTCGGGCATGTAATTACAGGGAATAATAAAACTAGATTGATATCTGTAGTAGTCGATGACCCTCCCGAACCATTCCCATCATTCAGATATAGGTGTGACTCTTCATTTGAAGCATCTCAACTTGAGGATATGTTAATCGATAAAACTGCTTATGGTTTATTTGTCATTGATAGATCTGAGTCGGCTTATGGTTTAGCATCAGGGAAAAAACACCATTGCCAAGAACATATTACATCTCAAGTACCATCTAAGCATGGTCGAGGTGGTCAGTCTGCCCAGCGTTTCGAAAGATTAATCGAAGAAGCCGCTCATAATTTCTTCAAGAAATCAGCAGAAAGAGCTTGTGCTTATTGGCTTCCTATGCTAGACGATTTGAAGGGAATTATCATTGGAGGTCCAGGTGCAACAAAAGATTTCCTTGTTAGGAATGATTATTTTCATCATGAGATAAAGAAATTAATCAGAGAACCTCACTTTGATGTTGGTTATTCTAATGATTCTGGTCTACGTGAATTAATTCAGCGTGCAGGAGGGTTGATGGATCAGATTGAATTAGATGTTGAGAGAAAATTAGTAGATAATTTCCTTAGAGAAGTAATGCAAACACATCCTAAAGCAACATATGGTGAGATGATGGTTAGAGCAGCTCTTGATCAAGGCGCAGTTGCAACTTTATTATTGTCTGAAGGTTTACGTAAGCGTAGAGTTGGATGGATTTGTAAATCCTGTTCGAATGAATGGAATCAAACTCATAACAGTTTAACAGATATGCCAAATTGTCCTAAATGTAACTCTGATAATTTAGTTGAAGACCCAGAGAAAACAATGGACCTTATAGATGAATTAACCGAATTAGCTACTCATACTTCTGCTAAGGTGACTTTAGTTTCACTTGATACAGAAGAAGGTGCAACCATGAATAATTCATTTGGTGGTATTGCAGCCATGTTGAGGTATGCTTGGACATGAGGTGATATTATGAGGGAACTTCGTAACGAAATAATTCCTTTAATATCAGAAACTATGTTGGAACTAGGAATTAATCAAGATCAGTGGTTGAATCTTATAGGTAATGCTACTGATTTATCGCATGGAGATATCGCCTTACCATGTCATTCATTATCTCGGATTTTGAGAAAATCCCCTAATGATATCGCCGATCAGATAACCCTTAATTTATCTTCGGAAATATCTGGTATTGCATCTGTTTCTTCAATAAATGGTTTTGTTAACTTTAAGGCAAATAGTATATGGTTATCTAACCAAGTATCTTCAATAAATTCTCAATCTAATTTAGGTGTTAAATTAGAAAATAAGAGAATTATTGTTATTGACTATTCCTCTCCTAATGTTGCTAAGAGGATGCATGTTGGTCATTTACGATCTACTGTGATTGGCGATTCTTTAGCCAGAATGTTAGGGTATAAGGGACATGATGTAAGACGTGAAAATCATATTGGCGATTGGGGCACTCCATTTGGTATGCTTATTGAGCATTTTATTGAATGTGATCAGATAGATGTTAGCGAGATAGACCTTACTAATTTTTACAAGATTGCTAGGTCTAAATTTGATAATGATATAGATTTTGCATCTCGATCAAGGGATAGAGTTGTCAAACTTCAGTCTAGGGATGATGAAACTATTGAACTATGGCAAAGATTAGTAAATCATTCTCTAATGCACTTTAATGAAGTCTATTCTATGTTAGGTGTTCTTCTTACTAACGATGATCTTGCTGGCGAGTCATCATACGAAGAACTTCTTCCTGAAGTTGTAGAACGTTTACAAAATAAGGATATGATTGTTGAAAGTAAAGGCGCTTTAGTTGTTTTTCCTGATGGGTGGGTTAATCGTGAAGATGAACCTTTACCATTAATAATACGTAAAGGAGATGGAGGTTATAATTATGCAACTAGTGACCTTGCTTGTATCATTAATCGAACAGAAATTATAGGTGGTACTGAATTTCTATATGTAGTTGGAGCGGAGCAATCTCAGCATTTTGATATGGTATTTCAGGTTGCCCGAGATGCAGGTTTTATGAATGATTCAATAAAAGCAGTTCATGTCCCCTTTGGTCTTGTTTTAAGGCCTGATGGTAAAAAATTAGCTAGTAGAGAAGGTAAATCAATTAGTTTGAAAGATTTACTCGAAGAATCAATTGTTCGAGCTAATAAGTCAATATTAGAAAAAAATCCGGATATGGCAGAATCTGAAAGAGATGAAATATCTAGAATGATTGGTATAGGTGCTGTCAAATATGCTGATCTATCGATTGATAGAAATAAGAATTATATTTTTGATTGGGATAAAATGTTGTCTTTTGAGGGTAATACTGCACCTTATCTTCAATATGCACATGCTAGGATTTGTAGTATTTTCCGAAAAGCTTCCCTATCAAAGGAAACTTTTGATAATACAACAATATCTATTTCCAATGATTATGAGCAATCTCTTTCGAGGGCAATAATAGGTTTCTCAGAGGCATTGGATGAGTCAATAAGTCACTATGCACCACATCGTTTAGCAGTTTATTTACATAAGTTGGCCCAAGAGTTTGGAACATTCTATGAAAATTGTCCGGTATTAGTGAACGATAATGAGTCTACAATGAATAGTCGACTTGCTTTATGTAATCTTACTGCTAGAACTCTTAGTACAGGTCTTAATCTTCTTGGAATCGATTCTCCTGATAAGATGTAATTAGACGTTTTACATCTTTTATTCCTCCTCTTATGGACGATATTCGTACCCCGGAATTAATCAGAGTCCAAAAAGGAATTATATCAACTTCTTTTTTAATCCATTTTAGTTCATTAGATAATTTTTGAGATTCAGGATTATCCAATGATATTTTTTTAACTATAAACTTTTTAATATGATAATTATTTAATTCTAGATAAGACTCTACTTCAATGCATTCTTGACAACTTTTTTTAGTGATTAATATTAATGTTTCACCATCATTCATAGCTATTCTCCAGTCATCGAACGTTACAATTTCTTCCATTCTAATCTCACCCAAGAGACGGTTATCTTTGAATGGCTCTATCGTTCCGCATGTATATGGTTTCAGTAGGCGACACAGCACCAAATTTTACTTTGATGGCAAATGACAGGAATATGGTTACTTTGAGTGACTCGATTGGTAATAAGGTAGTCCTTGCATTCTATCCTGCTGCATTTACTGGAGTTTGTACTACTGAAATGTGTAGTTTAACAGATTCAATGGCTAAATTTGAAGGAATGGAAGTAGAAGTTTTGGGTATTAGTGTTGATTCCATATTCTCTAATAATGAATTTGCGAATATGAATTCTATAGGTTTCCCTTTACTTTCGGATACTAATCGAGAGGCTACAAATTCTTATGATGTGGGAATTAGTTTTGTAATGCCTGGATATATAGCTGCACAGAGATCAGTATTTGTAATTGATGAAGATGGCCGGATAGGTTATGCATGGGTTGCTGATAATCCTGGAATAGAGCCGAACTATCAAGAAATAATTGATTATTGTAACAATTAATCCTGTTAATATTTAATTCATAGAATTATTTTACTTCTTCACCAGACCATCTTTTTCCTAAATTGTGTTCAATATCTAGTTGATCTAGTATCCTAGCTACTACAAAATCAATTAATTCATCGATTGTCTTTGGACTATGATAAAAACCCGGACTTGCAGGTAAAATTACTACTCCCCAAGTTGACAATTTGGTCATTGCTTCAAGATGTGCTGTTGCAAAAGGAGCTTCTCTTGGGACCAAAATTAGTTTTCTTCTTTCCTTCAAGGCAACTAAAGCACTTCTAGTTGCTAGATTATCTGAAATCCCTGCTGCGATTTTTCCAATAGTTGTACCACTTGTTGGACAAATGATATATGCATCAAATTTAGCAGAACCGGAAGCAGGTCTTGCTGCTAGATTTTTATTATCTTGTAAAGTAACGCCGTTAATTTGAGATAAGTCCTCTGGAGTCATTTCACATTCTAAATGCAAATTAATTGCACCTGCATTAGTTACTATCAAATCCACTTCCCAAGAAGCCTCTGATAGTGCTTCGACTAGACGCACCGCATACTGAGCACCAGATGCACCAGTTAGGGCTACAACTGCGGAAGGCATGTTTTACCGTACGAACTAGACATCTTGAAGTATTGCTTAATTTCTATAGACACTTTTCTAGAATATTCGCTAGATATTTATATTCTTCTTCATTATTATATAATTGGGCTGAAATTCTGATGTATCTGCCTTCCGGACTTGGCCACGACCAAACTGGAACTTGTATGTTATAATTTTCTAGAAGTTCCAGATGGAGTGGATCAGGTTCATGTAAATCGATATCATTGACCTGTTTTGAAGAAATTTTAATTGTAGCAATACTGGAAATCATATAATCTGGACATGGTGGTATAATATCCAGTTTCTGACATATTATATTTCTTCCCTTAATGACAAGTCTTTTGTTATGCTCCATTATTTCATTCCATTCCATTTCTACCAATTCACTTAATTTTTCTATTACAAATGGTAATACGCACCAAGCCGAGATATCTCTTGTACCAGTCCAGTCGAATTCATGCCTAAATCTAGTTGTATCTCCTAATGGGAATGTCATTCCGTGACTAATAGTCAATGGATGGATGAGTTCTTGTAAATCTCTTCTTACATGTAAAAATGCTGATCCTTTAGGTGCGCACAACCATTTATGACAATTACTAGTGGTATAGGATGCACCTATTTCTTCTAAATTTAATGGGATCATCCCGATACCGTGTGCAGCATCAAGTAGTACATTCACTCCTCTTGCTTCCAACAATCGAACAAGTTCTTCAAATGGCATTCTAAGTCCAGTCGGGCTAGTCACTGTATCTATCATGGCTAATTTAGTATTCTTACTAACACATTGCATAACTCTATCGATTATAATTTGATTACTCTCTATCGGAAATGGTATATCACAAGTAATTACCACTACTCCCCATTTTTCTGCAACATAATCTATAGTATTTCTACAAGCTTGATAAGCATGATTAGGAACTATTATTTCATCTCCTTCATTGAATTTTAGAGATCTTAATACTGTATTCACTCCAGTAGTTGCATTCTCAATTAATGCTAAATCATCATACTGACAATTAACTAGTTTAGATATTGCTTTACGTGATTGAATCAATGCATTAGGTGCAATATCCTCATAAAATTTGACTGGATCTTTTTCCAAAAGTTGTTGCCAACGTCTTTGTTCTTCCAGAACTATGTTTGGTGTCGCTCCATATGAACCATGATTTAAGAAAATAGTTTGATCATCCAATCCCCAATGTGTACTAATGCTATTCTTTTTTGGTTTATTCATATGAACTCCTCAATCTTCCATTCTTTTGGTTTTTCAGGAGTTCTACCTAATACTTCCTCAATATTCGATAACATCTTTATTTCTAATAATTCTCTTGTAATTTTTTCTCCGCTCAGATTAGTGATGTAGCCTAATTTATCTAATGATGTTGTTACTCCTAATTCCATACCACAACAGGCAAGATCTTCTATCCTTTTCCCTGGTGTAGAATAGTTTAGAGCGAGGCCATGTCTGCTTACCCAATGAAGAAATGCCAGACCAATTGAACAGATTTTCTTTTGATCGACCCAAACTCCCATCATAGCCGGATCTCTGTATCCATTAATACCTAAATCTTCAAGAGTTTTTATTACAAGTTCTTCAATTTTATTAATGATACCTCGAATACTTTGCTCCTCAGGTGTCCATTTAATTATTGGATATACTACAAGTTGCCCTGGACCATGCCATGTGATGCCTCCTCCTCTATCAACAATAGATTGTTCATAATCATCGCTTACAATTATCCCATCTCTTACAGCCTTAGGACCAATAGTTACAATTTCAGGATGTTCAACAAGTATTATTGAATCAATTATTTCATCATCAATTCTTTTTTGTTGCATTATTCGCATAACATCTGAAACAATACTCTGTTCTATGATACCAGCCCTTAGGACTTGGATCTTTTTCAAATCATCACCTCATGCTGAATGTATTGCATGCCCTAAAGTTTTCAGGATGCTCTCATGGAATGCTTCTGTCATAGTAGGATGTGCGTGAACTGTATCCGCAATATCCTCTAATAGTGCACCCATCTCTAATGCTAAAATGAATTCTCCATGTAATTCTGCAACATGGCTACCTACTGCTTGAATTCCTAATATTACATGATCTGATTCTCTCGCTGTTACGCGAATGAATCCTCCTGTTTTTTCTGCTTCTAGAGTTAATGCTCTACCATTGGCTGCTAGAGGGAATTTCCCTGTAATTATTTCTTCACCACGTTCTTTAGCCTCATCAGGAGTTAGACCCACAGAAACAATTTCAGGTTCAGTAAATACAATTGCTGGTATTGCAATTTTATCGAACTCTCTTTTCTCTCCTGAAATAATCTCTGCAACCATTTCACCCTGAGCACTTGCTTTGTGGGCTAGCATAGGCTCACCAGCAACATCACCAATTGCATAAACTCCCGGTGCCGAGGTTCTACATTGCCTATCTATTCGAATAAATCTACCAGATGTATCCATACGAACTCCCATATTTTCTAAACCCCAACCTTTAGAATTTGGACTTCTTCCTACAGTGACTAAAATTTTGTCTACTAAAATTTTATTTTCTTCAGAATTTTTCTCAAAAGTTAATTCGACTTTACTGGCTGCACCTTTACCTTTAATTTTTGACCCTCGAGCTAAAGCATTTGTATGTACTATGACTTTATTCTTTTTCAACCAGATTTCTAATGGTCTTCTTATTTCTTTATCCATAATCGCAAGAATACTATCCATGCCTTCAATGACTGTAACTTCAGATCCTAATTTAGAAAGAGCACATCCAAGTTCTAATCCAATATATCCTCCTCCTACAATAGCTACTTTTTTAGGAAGCTTTTGAAGATTTAATGCTCCTGTTGAAGAAAGAACAAATTCTTCGTCACAGGGCATAAATGGTAAATCAATATGGCTTGATCCCGTAGCAATTATGACATTTTCTGCCTCAATAGTAATATCTCCATCTTTTGTTTTGACAGTACATTGTTTTGAATTCGAAAATGTAGCCCACCCATTTATTAGTTCCGCTCCAGATCCTTTAACAAGAGCCTCTACTCCCTTAGTCAGTCTCTCTACAATAGCATTTTTCCAACCAACAACTTCTTTCATGTCGAGTTCAGGGGCTTGATTTACAGTAATGCCCATGTGGCCATTTTCTTTTGAGTGCTTTGTTAATGATTCAAAGCGCTCAGCGGCATGAATAATTGCTTTACTAGGTATACATCCAATATTTAGACAAACTCCTCCTGCTTTATCTCCTTCAACAATCACAGTATCTAGCCCTAGTTGTGCTGATCTTATTGCAGCGACATATCCACCTGGGCCAGCACCAACTACCAAAACTTGACATTTCCGAACTTCACTCATATTATCACCTTACATAAAAATAAGAGCAGGATGCTGTAGCATTCTTTTTAGAGCCTGAATTAAGGCTGCACCATTTGCTCCATCTACAATTCTATGATCGAATGAGCTTGAAATATTCATTATTCTCCTCACTACGATTTTTCCATCTTTGACTACGGGCATTTCTCTTGCCTTGTGTATTCCTAATATACTTACTTCGGGGTGATTGATTATTGGTGTAGCACCTAAACCTCCATCTCTCCCTAAACTTGTAATCGTGAATGTTGATCCTGACAAGTCATCTAGGCTCGCAGTTCCATTTCTAGCAGCTCCAGACACTCTTTGCATTTCTGCAGCAGATTGCCATATATCCATTGCCTCTACATGCTTTACTACTGGGACGAACAATCCTCTTTCAGTTTGAGTTGCTATTCCAAGATGTATTGCTGAATATTGAGTTACAATATTATTTTCATCATCATAATGTGCGTTACATTCTTCGTGACTTGGCATAATTTTCGCCAAAGCCATCATAATGAATGGTAGATATGTCAATTTAGGTTGTCCATCATTCCTTGAAGAATTAAGCATTTGTCTTAATTCTTCTAATTCAGTTACGTCAATCTCTTCGAAATATGAGAAGTGAGGTATTGAAAACTTAGATTTCACCATCTGTTCTGCAATTTTTCTTCTTAAACCAACTACTTTAATTTCATTTATACTAGTTCTTTTCGTAGAATATGATGTTGGGGGAGCTCCTGTGACGGTTCCACCTGCTGCGATAAATACGTCTAAGTCAGCATGACGAATCCTTCCTGCTGGCCCAGACCCAGATACAAGTGATAAATTTAAATCAGCATCTCTTGCTCTTCTTCTTACAGCAGGACTTGCTAAAATTCTAGATTTTTCTCTAGTGACATTTTTTGTTTTTGTAGTTTCAATACTAATTTCAGTCTTAGATGGTAGATTTATTTTATTTTCTTTTACTGGTTCTTGAATAATTTTTTCTTCTTTTACTGGTTCAGGAATAACTTCTGGTTCAGATTCTTCTTCGATAACATTGCTTGCCGTTCCATCTGTCGAGAATACTACCAGTGTGGAACCTACGGCTACCATATCTCCTACTTCTCCACTGAGTTCAGTTACAACACCGCTTGTTGGTGAGGGTATTGTTACAGTTGCTTTATCTGTCATTATATCTACAACTTGGTCATCCTCATTTATAGAATCACCAACTTTAACATGCCATGTCACAATCTCTCCTTCTACTACTCCTTCCCCTATATCTGGTAATTTGAAAACATAATCTCCCATATTCATTCCTCCTGAGTTTTCCGTATCGCTTCTTCTATCCGAGCCGGACTTGGCATGTAATCCCATTCCGTTGTATGAGGGAATGGTGTATCCCAGCCTGTGACTCTTTCGATACGACTTTCTAGATGATAGAAACAGCGTTCTTGAATTGAAGCAACCATCTCTGCTCCGAAACCGCTAGTTTTTGGGGCCTCATGTACTATTACACATCTTCCTGTTTTCTCAATAGATCTGATTATAGCATCCTTATCCCATGGTATGAGTGTTTGTAAATCAATGAGGTCACAACTAATTCCAGAATTTCTTATTGCTTGCTCAGCTACGTGAACCATTGTCCCCCAAGCAATTACTGTACATTTATCGCCTTCCATTGCTAATCTTGCTTCCCCTAAAGGAATCTTATAATATGATTCTGGGACCTCTGCTTCAGGATGTTCTTTCCAGGTTGGAACGTTGTGAGGGTCTCCATAAAATGGTCCTCTGTAACATCTTTTAGGTTCAAAGAATATTACCGGGTCATTATCTTCAATCGCACTTATTAACAAACCTTTGGAATTAAATGGGGTTGAGCAGTATACTACTTTTAATCCAGGTGTGTGTGTAAATTGAGCTTCAGGAGACTGTGAATGATGGTGCCCCCCTCTAATGCCTCCGCCTGCTGGAGTTCTAATTGTCACTGGACACCAAAATTCTCCTCCTGAACGGTGTCTAACTTTTGCCATTTCATTTACTATTTGATCATATGCTGGGAATATATAGTCTGCGAATTGTATCTCTACAACGGGTCTTAATCCATTAATTCCCATTCCAAAGGCTGTCGCAGCAATTCCCCCTTCAGATAACGGTGAATCAAACACACGATGCTTCCCATGCTTTTCTTGAAGTCCATCACAAGTTCTAAACACTCCTCCAAAATAACCTATGTCTTCTCCAAAAATAATAATTTCTTTGTCTCTTTCTAGCATATTATCTAGTGCACTATTCACTGACTGAACCATATTCATATTAACCATATCATTCATCCCTCCAGCGCTTCATTTCATCCCATTGTTCTAGTAAATGCCACGGAGGTGTTTCGTATACTTCGGTGAATATTGCATCTGAAGATGGATAAGGACCATTTGCTAAATCTCCAAATTTAACTGCTTCTTTGTATGCACTCATAACTTCAGAATTTAGTTTTTTCTCCAAATTTTCATGTTCTTCTTCAGACCATTTGTTTTCATGAATTAAATGTAATTTCAGACGTTCAATCGGGTCTCCACCTGGCCAAAAATCACTTGCGTCTTGGGGTCTATATCTTGATGGGTCATCGCTGCTACTATGTGCCCCTGCTCTATATGTTAGAACCTCGATATGTGTTGGTCCTAATTTTTTAGAAGCTCTTTCTCTTGCCCATTTTGTAACAGAGTATAATGCCAAGAAATCATTCCCATCAACTCTAATACTTGGAATGCCATATGGTAAACCTCTTATTGCAAAATTTTGATTTCCGCTGGCAAAATTTGAATGTGTAGATATAGCCCATTGATTATTTACTATATTGAGTATCACTGGTGCTTTGAAAATGCTAGCGAAATTAAGAGCATAATGATAGTCTCCTTCCGCACTGGCTCCGTCACCTATCCAGGTTATTGTAACTTCATCTAATTCTTTATATTCTGATGCCATAGCAACACCTATGGCCTGACTAAATTGTGTACCTACTGGGCTTGAAACCGAGATATATCTTCCTTCTCTGTATGTATAATGAACAGGCATTTGTCTTCCTTTCACATTATCTTCTTCATTACCAATACAGTGACAAATCATACTGACCATATCTCTCCCTCTAACAAATTGTGCTCCAGGCTGTCTGTATGTAGGGAATAACCAATCTTGAGTTTCTAGAGCCATAGTTTGTGCTATTGCAATAGCTTCCTCTCCATATGATCTCATGTAAAATGATAATTTCCCTGTTCGTTGCATTTTCATCATTCTTTCATCAAATATTCTTAATCTAAGCATATGTTCGAGACCAATTATTAATTCTTCAGAATTTAGATTTGGATTCCATTCTCCTTTTGCTTCATTATTATCATTTAATACTCTGACTAATCCTAATGCATGTTCTTGAGTATCATCTACTGAGCAGTCAATTTCCAACATATTAAGGTCTTCAGGCGACCAATGCCATTTTTTAAATTTAGGCCTATCTCCTGGCCGGTGAGGTGCGTCGGGGATATTGAGTGTCTCCGTATTCTTACTCACCATATCCTTAACACCCGCTTCTCACTCATATTTGTTGGCTTTCTCAAATCACAATTTTCCCATCGAATTTAGATGACTTACGGCCGAGCCTGTTGATTCTCTAGTGACTACTGGTTCGGCTCCTTCTGCCTCTTCATACAACATTCCTGCACGGTATGATGAACGTACTAATGGACCACTTGCCACTGCTTTGAATCCAATTTCTCTCGCTACTCTATCCCAATCAGCAAATTGCTCTGGTTCTGGGAATCGATCAATCCGAAGATGTTTTTCACTAGGTTGGAGATATTGCCCTAAAGTAATCATATCTACTCCTATTTCCCTCAGCATCTTCATTGCTTCAATTACCTCTTCATCAGTTTCACCTAAACCTACCATTATGCTTGATTTTATTCTCAAATCTGGTCTGAGCCTTTTTGCTTCTTTTAGAATGATTATAGATTGTTCAAATGATGCTCTTGGGTCCCTTACAACACTATCTAGGCGAGGGACGCATTCTACATTGTGTGCAAATACTTTAATCGGTAAATTATCTAAAAGATGTGCTAACGCTTTTAGATTTCCTTCTAAATCAGAACATAAAAGTTCTAATCCTACTTCTGGTGTTCTTTTGTTAACTGCTAGTAGGCATTTCTTGTAATGGCCTGCTCCTCCATCCGATAAGTCATCTCTATTTACTACTGTTATTACTGCATGAGATATTTCCATATTTTCTATTGCATCTGCTAACTCATTCGGTTCATTAGGATTTAGTATTGGTGGCTTTTTAATAGTTCCAACAGCACAAAATCTACATCCTCTTGTACATACCTCACCTGCAATCATGAATGTAGCAGTGCCTCTAGCCCAACAATCATGTACATTTGGGCACTTTGCTTCTTCACATACTGTATGTAGTCCATGTTCATGTACATTTGATTTTGTTTTATTGAAATTTCTTTGAGCAGAACCTGTTGGTAGACTTGTCTTGAACCACTCAGGTAAGCGTTTTCTTTGCGCTTTTCTTCTCTCTAGAGCACTTTTCTTCCTATTTCCTACTCCATTGTTAATTGTCAATATGTCACCATCAACAAGGGGTAGGCGTGTCGACATTGTTACTCACGAGAAGGGTAATGAAGAAAACCATTATGATTCGCTACAGTTACTTGCTTCTATACAAGATGTCATATCATGATTCATTCTCGGTAGGTTATGGATCAGGG
>CAXDMJ010000012.1:0-34103 GCA_963990035.1 uncultured Candidatus Poseidoniales archaeon
TGAATGTGACCAGCTGAAAAGTGAACAGAAAGGGGCTTACTCCCTGCACCCTCACCAAAAATAAATAAGATTAGAACATGTTTTGATATAGTCTATGTATCTTCACTAGGAGTGATAATTGCATCTAGATGTGTTGTGGCTAAAGAACCACTATCACCCCAATCTAACCAAGTTCCATTACCCATTATCTGCGAAGTAAATTCTTTTTGTAAAACTATTATTGATGGAAGAAGAATAGAACTAGTCAATAAAGCTAGAACTAACAAAACCATCATCAACACAAAGAAATTTTGCAAACCAGGTATGGAAACAAATAATCCTGCTGAAAGTCCCGCACATGTAGTAGCTGTTGTTTCAAAAATAGTTTGTCCGGTTTTAGCAACTGATTTGACTATTCCAGCTGGGGTTTCACCTTCGTCTTTGATTCGATCTACAATATGTATAGAATCATCAACTCCAATTCCAAATACAATAGTACCAATCATTGCTGTAAATACATTTACTCCGACTCCACCAAATCTCATCAATAATGGTTGCCATAGTACAACTGCAGCTACTGCTGACATAGTGAAAATTGCTAATCTAGGTGACCTAAATAGGAATGCCATCGTGATTAATAGAATAAACATGGTCCAAATTGTAGTCAAGCTCTGAGCCTTGTGTATTCCTGAATTAATATCTATTGAGACTGGTAGTCCACCCGTGAGTAAAGAATTGTAAGTGTCATCTACATTTATGGCCGTACATTCTAGAACACTGATGCATTCTTCTTCACCTTCAAGAATATCATCAATTGCATTACGAAGCAAAGTTGCATCTGCTAAGTTAATGTAAGGTTGGTTGGCATAAACTAAAGTTTTTGTTTCCCCTATACCGTTATCTGCATTCATTAACATAGAGCGAATTTCGGGAGAAAGTGTATCAAAAGCTATGTTGACCATATCTTCTCTACTAGATACAGAATATGCCCAGCATTCTGGACTTAATGGGTTCTGAACGGGATTGGACTTATCCCAACATTCGTCATGTAATATCTCCCAGAGACTTTGATCATAGATTTCCAAACCAGATAAATTGACATCTACATGTATTGCTTTGAGAACATTGACTAAACTTATGGTATCCGTTTCAGGAACGTTATCTACGAGAATTTGTAAATTTTCTATCGAATCGAGGATAGGAATATCACGTATAGGTGCAGTTCCATTCACCTCCCCTCTTTCTTCTGCATTGACGATAAACATATTCACTTGTCCACCTTCAAATACAGCGCTATATTCACGAAGTGCTTCATAAGATTCTAAATCTGGAGGAACTTCATCTGGACCTGCTGTAATTTGTTGACCCATTGTTTCTGCGAATGCGTTTACACCCCAAGCTGTTACTAATATGGCTACTATTACTATAATTAAAGAGAATTTAACTGGAATTTCACCGATTCTCTCCCACAATTTATCAAACATCTTACTAGAACCTTTACGGTATCTAAGTAACTCAACCAGAGCAGGAACCATTATCATTGATAGAATAAATGTAACAACTATTCCAAGAAGGAGAGTAATACCTACTGTACGCATTGGTTGAATTGGGACCAAGAAAGTCCATGTTAATACGCTAAAACCAATTATTGTAGTCAATGCAGATAGGAATATAGCATTTCCAGTAGTCAATGCAGCCCGAACAGTGGCAGTCAAACTAATTACAGGGTCCCAAGGATCTATATTTTCAATTTCTACACCATCTCTATTAGCAACCCATGCCTTTTCTAGACGTTCTTCTATTAATTCTACACGATTCTCCTCGATTCGATTCGTTAAATGTAATGAGTAATCTACCCCTAAACCAACAAGTATAGGGCCTGCTGAAATTATCATAGGAGTTAACATTACATCAAAAATAACGGTTATACCAAACGTTATTGCTAAACTCATCGCAATAGGTAAACCACCTACGATAATGACCTTAGGATTTCTATGAAGAATAAGCATAGTAATACAGACAAGAAGTGCACTTATCGGCAACATGGTGTTGACTAGTTCCTTGTAAATAGAATCTGATACATCATGAAGAACTGGAGTTAAACCAGTAATAGTTATAGCCTTTCTTTTAGGTATATCATCAATCCTATCTAAATCCATAGTAGATGTTGGATTTTCATACACACCACGGTTACATAATTCGCAATTAGACCCTGATTGCCCATAAATTAACTCTTCAGCATAGGCAATGAAAGCCTTGTGGTCTTGAACAAGTCCATTTTTCAAATCTTCTCTCGGTGGAATATCAGTTCCATCCATATCAAAAATAATTCCCATTACTATTACGCCAGTATCCCAGATACCATCCCCATTTGTATCTCTAACAAAAGACTCTAGGAGGGAACTTGTTTGATCTACTAAATTATCGATTCGATCTTGTTCATCAGGTATAGAATAGCCTTCAAATGAGTTCAGACTAGACACTACACAATCCTGACTTTGACCGGTAGGCAGACCATATTTTTCAACAGCACAATTAAATCGATAACTCGAAGAATTTGCTTCCTTAATAATCTGAGAAGGAGATAATATCCATATTACACCATCTAATGTACCTCTATCATCTTTGTATTGATCTAGCCCCGATTGATACCCCCCCTTGCCTTTATTACGATCATCACCTTCTAACCATGACAACTGCTGAAGGATATTGGCATCAGTAATGTTTTCATCCCCATACTCATTCCCAGTTGCAGCATTATTAGTTTGTACATACAGAATAAAAATATCTGTGGCCCACGGGGCTTCTCGAACATCTAATAGGAGTTCAGTGGAATCTGCACCATCTGGTAGGTATATCTCTACATCACCATTAATTTGCTGTTCAAAGCTCATTGCATCTTTACCAATTAATGCAGTTGTTAATAGAAGCAAAGCAACTATCAAACCAGGACTTCTTAGAACTGCTGAATAGGTCAGTTCTGCTAGACGTATTGAACTAGAGGTTAAGGCATTATTAGTATCCTCAATTAATTGAGCACCTATTTCGTAGATATCTCCCAATGGACTTGAAATTAATATTTTTTTGACACGACTTGAAGTATCGACTAAAGGAGACAATAGATTGAAGAAACGCTGTCGAAAAATGAGCTCATCATCTTCCTCAATTGCTCTTCGCACAACCGTTTTCTGGTCGTCAGGCACATCGTTCACAGATGGGTGCCCTTACTAAGACCAAATGAAATAATCGCATATAATTATCCAAAGACTTGAAAATAAGCATGATTTTTTATTTTCTAATAATATAAATCATAAATAATGATTGAATTATCTGCTACCAATACACAGAGCAATCATACGAATTACTGAAAGTAAATGAGTATGTCCGCCAATTGATAATATGGCAAGACGCAGGAAAGCCTTGGCTCCGAAAGGGAAAGATGAAGATGTAAGAATAGTAGCAGGATTTGCATTAGGATCCATCTTAACTGCATTAATGATACTAGTGGTAATCATAGCACCACCCGCTACAGTCGGTCCAAGTGAAGGAGAATTAGCACCTGACTTCAGCGCAGATGCTTATGCTGGATCAAATTGGGAAAATTTCAAACTTTCAGATACTTTTGATTATGAATGGGAAGAAGGAGAATCGGGAGAATGGATATTAATTCAATTCATAGATACTGATTGCCCATATTGCTGGTCTGAGGGAGAATCAATGAGTAATCTTCATGCAGAATGGTCAAATGATGTAAAATTCATAACTATAGCGGTTGAACTGTCTCTTAGTGGACATGACAGTAACCGTGAAGAAGTTGAATCATTCCGAGATCAAACAAGTTATGGCACGGATGCAAATGATGGAGATGGATGTAATTCCGGAAGAGATAATTGCATGAATAGACCTGGAAATACACATAATTGGGACTATATTGAAGGATCGAGTAATATAATGAAAGATTGGGAAGTATCAGGAACTCCATTCCTAGTAGTTCTTCAACCAGATGGTTATGTTGCTTGGAATCAAGGGGAAAATAAAGGAGAGACTATTGAAGCTGCAATGCAAAGAGTAGTAGGTGGTTCTCAATGAATGAAGCATTATCCGATCCGATACTAATTTCATTCATAGGTGGACTCTTAGTTAGTACCTATTTGATGTTTATTAAAAATAAAAATACAACTAATCTCCTTATGTCATCATTAGCATTTGCAGGAGTAGGTATAATTTCTTCAACTTACACATATATTATTCATAATAAGATGGTAGTTCAAGGAACGACTTCTTTCTGCTCATCAGAAGGTTTCATTCAATGTGGATCAGTTATTGGTGACCCACAATGGAATAATCTCTTAGGCGTACCTTGGGGAATATTTGGAGTCATTTCATTCTCATTATTAATATTCTTAAGTTTATCATTATATCTAGATAGACATGCGAAATGGGCAGATGATTACCTGAACTATTCATGGTGGGCATCATTAGTGGGTTTACCTTTTGTTGCTTTGTTAGTTGTAATTGAGTTGACACAGGTAGAACAAGCACCTCATATTTGTCCATTTTGTACCGTAGCACACTTATCATTAATAGGATATGTTGCATCGATATATTATTTGAAAGATAATAAATTAAATAGCAAGTGGTCAGAACAGGAATGAGATATATGGAACTAGTTACAGGTGGTGCAGGATTTATTGGCTCACATCTTGTAGACGCTTTGGTTGCCAAAGGATTACAAGTTCGAGTATTAGATAATTTTAGTAGTGGTAGAGAAGAATTCTTAGAACATCATTCTAATACAAATAATGTGGAGATAGTAAGAGCAGATTTATTAGATCTAAATGAAGTTAAAAAAGCTATGAGTGGCATACATACTGTACATCATTTAGCCGCTAATCCAGATATTAGGTTAGGTACTGAAATAACTGATACTGATTTGCAGCAAGGAACTATTGCAACATATAATGTCCTAGAAGCAATGCGTCATAATGAGGTCAAAAGAATCTCATTTTCATCTTCAAGTGCAATATATGGTGAAGCAAGTATTATGCCTACGCCGGAGACATATGGTCCTGTTTTACCAATTTCATTATATGGAGCATCAAAATTAGCATCTGAAGCATTGATTAGTTCATGGTGTGGCACATTTGGAGGAGAAGCATGGATCAATCGATTTGCCAACATAGTAGGCCCTAGAGGGACACATGGAGTAATTTATGATTTCATACATAAATTGAAGAAAGATTCTACACGCTTAGAGGTTTTAGGTAATGGTTTCCAAGAAAAATCGTATATGTCAGCAGAAGATTGTGTTAGAGCAATGATGCACTTAGTTGAAAATACTGATCAAAACGTTAACCTATACAACCTAGGTACTGGAGATACATGCTCTGTTAGAAGGATTGCAGAAATCGTCGTAGAAGAAAGTGGGTTCGAAAATGTATCAATAGAGTATACTGGTGGCGATAGAGGTTGGGCTGGTGATGTTCCAAAAACATCACTTGATGTAGAATATTTGTTTTCAACTGGATTCGTCCCCAAAATGCAATCAGAAGATGCAATAAGATATACTGTAAAAGAATTAATCAAAGAAATCGGTCTTTGAATAAGATTACAGTTGAAAGAATCATTATACATAGAAGAGGAGTTAAAATACTGACCCTATCATCATTGGAAGCTTGACCAAGAGGAAGAGAAACTGCACCTAATGTAGTTCTTTCACCATCAATTAGAGATTCATGCACTGCAACAATAGAAATTTCTTCAGTTTCTTCATTGACTAAATCAAAATTAAGATTAACAGTATAACCGCTAGATGTTCGGATTAGGGATACATTTGAGAAACCAGAATTAAAATTACTTTCTAATAACTCCTGATTAATAGTATGATTTTCTAGAATTTCGAGATTTACATAACCCCGAGTTACATCCTCATGTGTGGTAATACCATTTGTTGCCAATGATTTATCAATATTTTTGTCAGCTAACAAGAAGATACTTGCTTGAGTATTACTAATATTCTCAGTTAAATAAAAATTAATTGTTAATTCTAGAGAGTTATTATCTGTTTTAGATACGGAAATTGAGATTGTTGTATCTGAATCACGATTGCCTTCAGAATTTAATAATGCACGATCTAAATCAACTGGCTCTACAATTCCTTTAATTTCGCCACTACTATCGAACCAAAATGAAGGAGCTAAATTCTGGCCATCGGGGAAATTAGATAATCTTTCAGAAGTTATTGAGTTACCAAGAGGATCGTTGATAGGATCGTGTAATGCAACTCTAATTAATCGTGAACCACGCTCATCTACAAAGTCACTAATCCATGGATCTATCTTAGCACAAACATCACACCATGTTGCTGTAAACTGCTCCATTAATACAGAATTACCACCCTCGACATACCATTCTTCTGATTCACCTTCTGCAATTGTAGCAGGAGATATCAACATAATAAATAATAAAAATATCGAGATATAGAACCTAGAATTATCTCTCATCTGAACTATGCTAAACGGTTCCACTTCATAACCAAGAGGCTGGACGATACTCACAGATGAGTAAGCGCTGGTACCAAGAAAATCGTCGCGACCCTTGGCGTAGGCAGGCTAAGGCAAAGGGTTACAGAGCTCGTTCGGCTTACAAATTAAAACAAATACAAGAGAAGTTCGAAGTCATTAGAAAAGGAGATTATGTCCTAGATATTGGCTGTCATCCAGGAGGTTGGACGCAGGTTGCTGTTGAGGAGGTAGGTGACGATGGTCACGTTGTAGGAGTAGACCTTCTCTCAACTTCACCAGTAGAAGGTGCAACGATATTAATTGGAGATATAACAAATCCTAAAACAATGGAACAGATAGATAAGGAACTAGAAGGGCATTTTCTCAACTGCGTAATAAGTGACATATCTCCAAGATTAACTGGAAGATATGATACTGACCAAGCAATATCTCTAGAATTATCTACAATGGTATTAGATGCATCTATGCCCATCCTAACACCAGGTGGATCATTTGTAACAAAAATATTCCAAGGAGTGGGTATAGAAGGATTAATTCAAGCAGCAAGAATGAGATTTTCTAATGTTCAAAGATATGCACCAACTGCTTCGAGAAACTCATCTTCTGAAACTTACTTAATATGTAGGAATAAATTACCAAAAGTTAAGAAAGAAGCTAAGGGGAGAACCGCTTATGAACAACTAAAAGATCATCTAAAGTCACTTGATATCGTCATAGAAGAAGATGACCCAGAAATTGATTCGAAAATTGGTTTCAGGAAATATACAAAACCTGAGTAACATAAGAAAGTGACTATATCCGGCAGAAAGTATATATAAACACCAAAAGATATTAAATACCCTTCATAGATTGGAAATTAATAGGGGAACCTAATAATGAGTACAACTCGATTATCAAATATTAGCCTAAGAACGAATGCCATGATTGCTTCTGTGACTATGCTTGCACTAATGCTGGTGCAAACAGTTAGTGCGGGAACAATCAATCCTGCTGACCCATTTGGTGACGGTACACAATACACTAATCTACAAATGTTAACTTTCTTCACTTTCTTCGTTGGTTATATTGCAATGGGTGCAGCTTTTGTATTCTTCATTGTTGAGAGAAATAATGTTGCTCCACAGTTTAGAACAACTATGACAATCTCTGCATTGATTGTAGGTATTGCTGCTATGCATTACTACTACATGAGAGGAGTTTACATCGAACACGATGTTGTAAGTATTCAATACAGATACATGGACTGGATTATTACTGTTCCACTTATGGCACTAAAATTCCCAAGCCTAGTTGGTAAAGAAGCAATCACTGATTCAAAGGTTGCTGGCTTAGGATTCACTGGAATTTGTTTCCTAGGTGCTCTAATAATGATCGGCTTCGGATATGCTGGAGAAGCAAATCTAATAGAAAATGGATTTATTGCATTAGTACTAGGTGGTGTAGGTTGGGCTATGATTATCGTAGCAACAGGAACACCATGGACGACAGGTAAGGGAGTAGACAACAGTAAAATCGCACCTGAGTTAATGTGGTCAACAAACGCTCTAAGATGGTTTATTGTAGTAGGATGGGTTATTTACCCACTAGGTTACTTATTCAGCCCAGAGGTTGGAATCTTAGAGAATGTAAATCAAGAACAAATGGCTGTTCTTTACAATGTTGCAGACATGATTAACAAGATCGGTTTCGGTATTGTTGCATGGATGGGTGCTAAGAAAGCAACTGAAATGATGGCTTAAATTTAGAAATAAATTAAAGTTTCAGAATTACGTAAAGGAATGGCTGGGGTTTTAAACCTCAGCCATTCCCTAAATTTCAAATTAATATTATTCAGAATCTCTATCGTAAGGCACTATATTCTGCCATTCTGAAGCATCGGATCTAGAAACAATCGCTTCAACCCAATCTGTTTCAGAGCAATTGAATACCTCGTGAGGTAATCCAGGTTCAATGTAGAACATATCCCCTGCGCTGTGAACTACTGAATCACGACAACCAGGTCCGAACTCATGCCTAACACTGCCTTTGAGTAAAAATACCATTACATCGAAGTCAACATGGATATGCGCTTTTGCAATACCACCAGGCGGGATAAATGCCTTATTCATCGATAATTTTGTAGCAGGAGTATTCTTTGCCGATAAACCTGCACCATATTGAATATTATTCCATCCTCTAACTTTGTGAACTTCTCGAAGACCATGGATTCCTCCAACATCCTCAACATATTTCTTCAAATCGTTTTGCTCGCCTTCTAAGGTCAATTCCTTCTCGCCCATGGGATGACTGATTTATCAATAGATATTAAACAATGTTATTGAAGCCATTCGGAAATAAATCTCACTATTTGAGACGAAAAAATATACTTGCATATATATCTTAAAATTAAACTAAAAAAACATTAAAACGATAGACTGAGGGAGTAATTCTAGCCTATCCTTTCAATCAAGCCTAAAAAGGGGTGGTGGCTCGCCGGCTTCATCCGAGGAAATAATATGGCAGGTAGAGCAGAAGTGTGTACATCATCAGGTGTGCCTCTAGTAGATAACAAAAGTACTGCATTCCCTTGCCCAGACTGTGGAGTTTCTATAGGAAGAAGCTCTCAATGTCGAACGCAGGCAGTACCTTACATCTGCCCAGGCTGTGGTTTCCAAGGACCTTGAATAGGTGTTAATTATGGGACATGTCGTTGTTAAGTATAAGGTAACTATTAATAATCCAGAAGATGGGGCTCCAGACTATCAATCTATAGCAGATATGATAGATTCTTTCACAGAAGTTCAAGCAGTAGACATCAAACCATTAGCATTTGGAATGATGTTTATTGAAGTTCAAGTTGTCCTAGGTGAGGGAGAAGGAATTGTAGATGAGTTCGAACAAAGAGTTAGATCTACAAATCCTCTAGTTGGACAAATCGAAGCATTAGAGATGGGACGTCTTTAATCTCTCAAATAATTGATTAAAAATCAATAATGATCTAAAGGTGAACGCATTAGTTCACGCATTAACACTGTTGCATAAGTCCCTGGTGGAAGAATAAATCTCATTCGTAGATTTGCACCCTCATAACACCATCTAGCTCCATCTCTTGGACCAGCTTCCCATCGCTTAGAGACTGAAGATTCAGACATCTCTGGCACTTCTTCAACCGAGAATTCACGAAATTTCACTGATAATGCCCTTCTTGTACCGCTAGTAGTCAGACGAGGTATTGCTTGAACTCTCCAGTTAATAGATCCTAAATTAGTAGTTTCAAGTGCTTTAATTTCTATTTCACCAGGAATACCTGAAGCCATTTGTACATCATTCCCTGGAAGAATACCAGTTACTGCTAATCTACCTAAATGACAGTTTCTTCTACATCTTTCTAAGTTTGTCTCACTAACTTCAGCCATCTTACCGACATCTACTCGTCCACTAGCTTGGATTGGCGCTACTAAGTCCCCTATCTGAGGCTCGACTAAACTAACATTGGAATTGAGGCGCCCTGCCAGTGCATGGTTAAATGCCAAAGACTGAAGTGAATGAACTGTCAATAATTGTAAAGAAGGTGGGAGGGTTTTGTATGCTTTAATCCAGTTTTCAGGCTGTTTTTCCAAACTTTCTAGCATACTTCTTTCATATCCAAGATGTTTTGGTATAATCTCAAGACACTTAATCGGATCATGTGTTTCCCTCCACATTTCTCTTAATTTGTCAGTCTCGTCACCATCATTCAAACCCTTCATGCCAAGATACAAATTTACTGCTTCTTCGAAATCATCTGAAACTACCGCTCTACCAACCTCTGGAGTGACTGGCCTTGTAGAACCAAAACGTTGAGGTCCTATCCAATTGGGAAATATATTTTCACCTAATTTCATTGACATTTTATCTACTAAATCTAATACTCTCTTCATGGCTTCTTTACCTTCAATAGGAGTACCGTCTATATCGCAACAACCTCTTACAGTCAATGTAAAACGATTTCCATCATGATCTGACATCCCAATCTTCTGGTGAGTCCGACCTAATATTTCAATTGAAGAATCGGGGATATCAACCTCTTCGACCCTTTTACGAGGAGCATCAATTACCAATAACTGAGTTGTAATTGCCCGCTTATCTTTCAAACCTGATGCAAAAATACGATTTCTATTAATTCCACAAGCGCGAGAGAGTCTTTTCAAGAATCTATTAGTTTCCCAATTCACTAATGTCACTCGAACTACAGTAAATCTACCCTTAGGATCTAATGCAGGTATTGATGAGACCTCTTCAACCCTGAAATCTTCTACTCTAACTTTTAGCAGTCCGCCAATCCCTAAACCGTCAACTGCACCTGAACCAAAACCGAGATACTCTTCGATGGACTGATTATCCATATTAAACAACGCTTAGAGTTTTAGACCAGTGAATTCTTTATTTATTCCCTTACAAAGATCACGGAAAACTTTCTCTGCTTTTTTACCCTTAACACAGCGAACATAAAGTTCTGGTTCATCCAAATCAGGATGCTTCTCAAAATAATTAGCATATTCTACATCTTTACTATCGTTAAGACGTGAACGGAATAATTGTAGGGTTGAATGGTTCTCTCCGATAACTCTGAGACGAAGTTCGGTTCCTTCGTTTTTTAGCACCTTGATTGGCATAAGACAACCGCACGACTCGACACCCCTTTTTGAGGGCTTGCCTCTGAATGCGGGATATATTGTGACCATGAAACGGTCTAACTTTAACATTAACATTCATTCCGACAAGCAATGATGGTGGGGGAATCTAGAGAAGAACAGTTCGCTGAAACATTCAGTAGAATGTCTCCAGCTATTCTTTTCGTCAGCCTATTATTGACATTAGTAACGGCTTCAGCATTACTCCCTCTGCCTGAATTTACCACTGACCTATCATCATTCGCACCCGAAAATGACGCTAAAGATGCAGAAGAGCGTATGGATCAATTAATGACTAATACTCCTAATCGAGTATATGTTCAAATAAATCCCAGTGAAGAAGGGGCTAATGTCCTAGAAATTGGTGCATTACAGCAAATGGCAAATGATTTAGAAATGGTTAATTCAATTTTTGGTGAAGATATCATATCTAACATAAATATTGCGAACATAATAGATAATATGCTTCAAGAACGAGATAACCAAAGTAGAACTATACAAGATTTCGAAGAATGGGATAATTTACTACTAGCAATAATTGACGATAATGAGAAATGTACAGATGCCATAGGAAATGAACAAGCAATAGCTTCTGCAACATTTGCTAGAGATGCTCTACTAAATATCGATTTTGAGTACCTAGCTGTTTGTGAATGGATTGAAGCCCAAGAAGGAGTTTCTACCCCAGTAGCATCTAGCACAATGTGGGTCATAGAAGTCAATGGAGAACTTGACTCTAAAGAAAGGCAAATATTAGCAAATAATATACGAGACTTACTTACAGGAAATATCAGTTCGGATAGTGATTCAGCATTAATCTATGGAGTAATCTCTGACGATTTAATTAGTAACGACATAAATGACACGACATTAGATAATTTCATCTGGTTACTATTACTAGCGATTATTGTTGTAGTTTTCGTTCTTGCAGTAGTATTTCGATCATTCTTAATGATTGCAGCACCTTTACTTGGACTTTCTGCTGCACTAATATGGACTTATGGAATTATTACCCTGTTAGGTAGACCTTTTTCGATACTAGAGGTTGCTGTGGCTCCCGTAGTATTTGGATTGGGTATTGATTATGCAATACACCTGCAGAGAGGTTATGAAGAAGCGAAGAAACATACTACTTCAGCAGCACATGCATGGGTTAGATCATTCTCAATAATTAGAGTAGCATTGACTTTAGCGGTTGTAACCACCGTTTCTGCATTCTTGGCTAGTTCATTATCCCCCTTACCTCCATTGCGTACTTTTGGTATCACATTGGCATTGGGTGTGATATGTGCATTCGTTGCAAGTACAGTTACAGTAGGTGCACTACATGTGGTTGTAGAAAAAACTACAGGGATTAGAAAAAGAAAAACAATTGACCTCTCAGGTTTTGCTAAAATCGCCACTAATATTCAGAAAAGAAATACTGCAAGAATTCTATTAGTAGTGGTCATATTGACAACAAGTTCTGTATTTTTAGCAGGTACAAAACTAGATACTAGTTTCGAATTAACTGATTTCCTTTCAGAAGAAGACATGCCAATAATGGAAGTCAGATCTGACATCTATGAGTCATACGATGCCGCTGCATGGAAATCTGTAACCATACTAATCGAGCCAAATAAAGGAGAAGATTCTCTAAATAATGAGAGAGATATTCTTCGAGGTTTAGAAATACTTGATTTGAGAATTTCGGCGATTCCAGATGTTGTTAGTCCCATAAATACGAATTCTCAAAGACCTTCTTATGACGGATTATATCCGATAATGAGAGATGCAGTAGAAATGAATGCATCGTTTGGAGAATTATACCATTTAGGTATATTCGATGGTGAATTAGACGTGACAGATGGGTTTGAAGAAGGAGATATTTCAGCCGCAGTTAATTCATTATTACTAAATGATTCAATCGGAGAACCTTTACGTGGACAAACATGGTCAGAAAGAACTTCCATGTATGTAGCACTTAATGAGGATAATTCATCACTCAAATATCTAAAGATGAGAGTAGACGTAATTGCAGAGTCAAGTGAACAAACATCTAATTTGGCAGAAGAATTCGAAAAACAGGCGAAATTAATAGAATCCGAAGGATATATCGACGCAAAAGTGCACATAGGTGGAGATGTAATGATGATACACAGTATTTTCTCGGGTTTAGTAGTGTCACAAGTTGAATCTACTGGAGTGAGTTTGTTAGTTTCAATATTAGTATTATTTGTTTTAACTAGAAGATTAGGGCAGTCACTAGTTGTCATCTTACCTGTAGGAATTTCAGGATCATGGGTTGTCGGATCAATGGCTATTCTCGGGTTAAATTGGAATGTCTTAACTATCATGATAACTGCTCTAACAGTTGGTCTAGGTATTGATTACTCTATACACGTGTGGAGAAGTTTCGAAGCAAACCGAAATTCAGGATTAGGCGTATGGGATTCAATGACAAAAATGTATGCAACGACTGGAACCGCACTAATTATGTCTGCAGGTACAACCATATGTGGATTTTTAGTATTGAAATTATCTCCAATACCAGTAATACAGGATTTTGGTATAGTTAGTTCAATATCGGTAGCATTCTCATTAATATTAGCTCTATTTGTGTTACCTGGACTACTCGCAGCCGAAGTAAGAACTTCAAATGGTGAAAATTAAATCGCTTCTATTACTGAAACAATCTCAACCATATCTAGGCCTTGTTCCCTAGCTACTAGTGCCAGAGCCATCCATAAAGTAACTGTACCTAAAGAACGTCTTTTCCTTTGAGCGCGTCGAACAATCTCGCGATTATCTATCTTCGACCTTAGAGATATTAATTTGATTAAACTAGGTATATTCCCTTCCGAACGATCAGGAGGGCGACCAGTAACTTCTTTGGAAGGAGAAGTGGATTGAATTACCTCGACTACTACCTTTGATTTCAAGATTTCTGGGACTATTGAGGTACTATCACTAATGATTGGTACGAATACTGGAGGATTAGAAATTACTCTAAAAATAGGGCGCCAACCTAATTCTGGTAAAATTTTATTAATTTCACTAACTGGAGTTAAAATATTATTTTCATTAACTAACCAGCCTTTGTCTAATAATTCATTTATCACCAATTGGGCATCATTTGGCTCCATCCATTGGAGTTCAAGAGACCATAGTCTTATCAAATTAGAAATCTCAACTTTATTTTCTTCTGAAAAACTCACAAAAAGTAGACGAGAAATTTCATCTATTGAGTTATCAGACATATTTACATATTCTCACACTATACGATATGTCTTGATTGTTTCTAAATAATTTCTGAACTTTTATACAGCGGATTGAATAATGAACGCCTCATCGGGACCTACGGTTGTTTATGGCGAATGAGTACGTTGCAAGAGATCCTCGTACAGGGAAAGTGATTCAAAATACGAAAAAAACCGTAGAAGTTGATATTAGATCTCTTCAACCAATTGATGGAGCATGGCAAAGAATACCAGTCTATGATATACTAAAGTTAGCAGATGGAGAAGTAGAATACCTACAGTTATCACTTACTAATGGTGGAGGATTTGTTACAAGAATTGATGGCATTAAAGCGTTAAGTAGAGTATATGAAAACTTGATACCTAAGGCACATGAAATTTTGCTAGAGGCATTAGATGATGATTTGGCAGAAATAAGAATTGCAGGATTGGATGTAATGCCTAGTTTTTCTCTAAAATTACATACTAATTTAATGATTTATCTAGCAGATAGGCTACAAGATAGTGAAGATGATGTGAGGTTAGCTGCTATGCAGACTCTACAAAAAATGTCTCCTGTCTTCCCATCAGGATGTGAAGATATCCTTAGAAAAGAATTGAGAAATACAGATAAAATTCATCGGAAAAATGCATTTGATGCCTTGAGATTAACAAGTATTGCTTGGCCTGAATCAGGATGTTTACATTTGGATGAATTAATCAGAGAAGAAGATGTAGACCTCAGAAGAAGAGGTTCCAAAATTCTAAGAAATATTGCTGCCAAAGGAGGCCCTACTGGATGGGATTTAATCGGATGGTCACTTGATGATGAAGACGTACAAGTCAGAAGAAATGCTTCACAATGCTTAGTTACACTTGCAAATTCAGAACCACGAATTGCTTTGATTCTTGTAGAGCATGCACTGAATGAAGATGATACAGTTATACGTAATTCTGTCATCAGAGCTATGAAGAAACTAGACATGCAAAGTCCTAGAGTTACGGATATGATTTTGCGTGGAGCAAGGTCAAGAGACTTAGAACTAAGGAAGGCTTGTATTAGTCAACTTTCCATCATATTAACAGGAGATCGTTTAAGAGAAAGCGCTGAAGAATTACTTCGCCAAGAGACCGACCCTGCACTAAGAAAACGCCTTACTGCTCTATCAGTTGACCTAGCGCTAGATGGTACTGAAACTGAGAAAAATAGATTTTTAGCACCTGTTGAAAAAGTAGATGATGAGATGAGTGAGGAATTCACATCACCAATTAGGCCGGATAAGCCGAAGGGTGAACATGATAAACAGAAGGCAAGTCGGCCAAAACCAGAGGACTTACTATGAGCGAACAGTTTAATGAGAAACTCGACCAATTTGAGCGTCTATGGGAAGGCGTTACACCAAATGGTATCAATAGACAAAAATCTTTGAAATTCCAACAATATATGCGTCAACATGTAATGCAAAAGTTCCATAAAAAGACAAATGACCAGTTTGCTTCTGCAGATAAGGGTCACTTTAACCATAACTTTTCTTCAAAGGACCAATACCTAACAAAAGAAAACTGTAAAAGATATTGGATGGGAGATCTACAGAAGGAAATCAAAGATTCCGAGACCTTCTGAGGCGATTAAATGTCAACATTTGAAAAATGGAATCTTGAAGCACCAATTTTAGAAGCCATAAAATCTCGTGGCTGGGTTGAACCTACTGAGATTCAAATAGATGCAATTCCTTTTGCAAGAAATGGTAGAGATATAGTAGGCCAAGCGAAAACTGGTTCAGGTAAAACTGCAGCATTTGGGATTCCAATCCTTGAAATTTGTCAAAATACAGGTACACCCCAATCAATTATTCTTTGTCCAACTAGAGAACTAGCAGTACAGGTTTCAGAAGAAATGATGGAACTTCAGGGTACAAAAGGTTTGAAGATTGTCTCAGTTTATGGAGGAACTGATCTTGAGAAACAGGCAAAGAAATTACTTGATGGTTGCGATATAGTTGTTGGAACTCCTGGAAGAGTTATCGACATGAATAAAAGAGGGCATCTCAACTTACAAGAAATTTCTATATTTTGTCTTGATGAAGCTGATAGAATGCTAGATATGGGATTTTTCCCAGATATTCTTTGGATTATTGAGAAAATGCCAAACCGAAAACAAACTCTGTTATTCAGTGCAACATTCCCCGAGGAAGTTCTGAACGTAGCAGATGAATTCATGACGAATGCAGAACATGTAATGAGTGATGATTTAGAAGTAGACATTCCAGAAATTGATCTGTATGCTGTGCGTATAGGGAGAGGCAACAAACTTTGGGTTCTTGGCAGAATAATCGCTAATATGACCGAAGAAGGACAAATGCTAATCTTCAGTAATACGAAACGTATGGTTGATGTAATAGTAGAAAGACTAGGGAAATTTCAAATGAAGGCAGTTGGAATACATGGAGATATGCCTCAGAATAAAAGAGAGAGATTACTAAATGATTTCAAATCAGGTAAAGAGAAAATCGTGGTAGCGACTGATGTTGCCGCTAGAGGACTTGATGTTGAAGGAATTACTGTTGTAGTTAACTACGACTTACCAGATGATACTGAATCATTCGTACATCGAATAGGACGTACTGGGAGAATGGGTAAGAAAGGAGAAGCTTGGAGTCTCGTCTCTAAAGAAGATAGAGGTAGTATCCAGAAAATATGTTCAACATGGGGGCTTACTATACCTTTTGTTGAAACACCAGAATTACCAGAAGGAGTAGATCGAGACCCAGTAAGAAAAAGAGATGACTGGGATGAAGTTGCAGACCTCTTTGGAATGGTTAGAATCAATCTTAATATTGGACAAAAAGACTCAACAAAAAGAGCTCTTTCAGATTGGATTGTAAATCAAGCGAAAGTACAAGATATTGTAGTGGGAGAAATAACCCAATCAAATGACTCTTCAGAAGTTGAAATTCATGTTGCAAAAGTAGCTTACGTAATAGACGTCATTAAAGCACGTGAATTTAATGGTCGTAAACTCAAGCCAGTGATAGTTGAATCATGAGGTACATAAATGTCTGAATCAACTTCAGAAGATAACTCAATCATTCTTGATTTAATTGGATTTTTTTGTCCTGTCCCAATACATCAAACGCGTAAGGTACTGGATGGTTTGAAAACAGGAATTACAATTCAGGTATTATGTGATGATCCTGAAACAAAGCATGATATGCCCGCTTTATGCGATAGATTAGGTGTTGAGTTAATCAGTATTAGTGAAAACTCTGGAGAATTCATATACAAAATAAAGAAATAATCCTAGGAGTTGAGATAAATTATGGAACCTGATAATAAAGTTAAGATTCAGAAAAATTTAGATGTTCCTGCGGATGCCCGTTTACCTACAAAGTATGGAGAATTTAGAATCCAAGTATTCCATGAAGAATCAACTTCTTTAGATCATGTTGCTTTAATTCTAGGAGATATGTCAGGACCTGACCCAGTACTAGTAAGAATGCATTCAGAATGTATTACTGGTGACACATTTGCAAGTACTAGATGCGATTGTGGTGCCCAATTAGAATCTGCTTTAAAAGAAATACAAAGAAAAGGCTGGGGCTGTATTGTTTATCTAAGGCAAGAAGGCAGAGGTATAGGTTTGCATGCTAAAATACAGGCTTATAATTTACAAGATAAAGGTGCTGATACGCTAGACGCTAATCTAATGTTAGGTTTACCTGGTGATGCTAGAGATTATTCAATAGCATCTGAAATATTGAATAGTTTGAAAATAAACAAAGTATCATTATTAACAAATAATCCTGACAAAGTAGAAAAATTAGAGAGTTTAGGTATAATCGTATCAGAAAGAGTACCACTAATTGTAGGTGTGGGGGCTGAAAATATAAATTATTTGAAAACAAAAAGTAGTAAGATGGGGCACCATATCTCATCGAATGATTTGAAAGATAGTACAACACATCAGTAATAATTCCCCAAGATGGGGCCGTGACCGGGAATTGAACCCGGGCCGGCGGGACCACAACCCACCGTGCTAACCTCTACACCATCACAGCCATCTTGGTAATCACACGAGAGAAGGGCTGTATTTCAAGCGTTCCAATGAGCACAGATGATAATCATATCACCAACGCATTCAAGCGGTAGTCGAGTTCGTATACAAATAATGGCGAAGGTGGGCAGTCTCGCAGTATTTCTTATAGCAATGTTTCTGATTGCTCCAATAATACCAATCATTCAAGCAGATACTGTTATCGCTTCAGAATCTATTGAGCTCACCAATGCAGGAGATTTTCAAGAATCGGAACAATGGGACATAAGTAGTACTTCTGGATTTAGTAATAATCCTGCTGATTATACAATTGGTATGGTGGCAGATAACGAATTATCGTTTACACATGAAAGACCTGATAATTTTGAAACATATACCGCATGGGCAACTAATAGCCCGACTAGTTCTAATTATAGTCTAGGAGAACCTGATACATACTATAGTTGGTCTAAAGGGCCTGAAATTACAGTTGGAGGATTTGACTATACTGGATTATATGATAAAGATATTGAAAATGTATCGTTAATATTACATTTTGAGATCCCCAATGCATTATATCAAGACTCAGTTAGAATAATTTTAGAAAATTCCGGTACCGATAAACTAGTAAGAGAATTTGCCCATACACCATCAGGTGTATTTCGAATGAATAACCCTCTAGTTATAGAAATCGATCACCTACTAGATTGGGATTGGAATGAAATAGTTAACTCTCAATTCACTGTTGACTATGTGTCACAAGGAACAAATGATGATTCAGAAATAAGGTTAGATGCAATTGGAGTGCGTGTAAAATACCATATGCCATGGTATTCATTTGAGAACATTCGGGCAACTCATGACGCAGATATCAGAAATTTACCAGTAATAGATTATTCACCATATGAAGGTAATACTCAAGGGCTATTAATTGACTCTTGTGGATTATTATCTGATGGTTCAAATGAATCTTTCTGGACTTTTGAAGTAAATGTACCTCATGAGCAGGAGTTAGGGAGAATTCATGTATATAGTACAGGGAACTATACAATAGGAGCAATTCCAGAGAGTCTATTAAATGAAGGATATTCTCCAAAGCAGAGTGGAGATTTATTAGATAATCCTACTGAAAGACAACATATACGTATAGATGTATTAGATGGTTGCGTAGAAGCTGTAAGGATTGATGTAAATGATCCACAACTAATTGTAAATGGAAGAATTACTGGTTCAGTGGACGGCTTATCGGTTTCAAGTAGCCTGAGATTTGCAATAGGAGAATATCTAGTAGAAACAATCCCTATGGACATAGGATATTTCTCACTTAGCATACCTATAGGTCATGCATTTCCGTTAGATAATAGTGAAACAAGTATTGGGATAGATTCTAGATTCCAATGGTCATCAGATGGAAATGCTGAAACTACAATTATTCATGTAGATTCTATGGAGATAAGTGGGGGTTTTGATTTGGATTATGATTATTCACCAACTTGCCAGAATATAGCTAATATAGAAATGAATGAAGATGAAGGAGGATTCTTAATGTCGTTACCTTGTCAAGATGACATTACAGAAAGAAAAAATTTAATCGTTGAAGTTATAACTTCAGATGAATCATTAATCACTGTCAGTTCAATTTATAGTGACGAACAAGACATTAACTTTATTCAATTACAAACTATCCCTGATGCTTCAGGAGAATGTAGAATTACTGTTAATGTCTACGATAGTAGTGGGAGTATAGATAACGTTTGGGAAGGAATATTTACTGTGACTGTAATGCCTGTTTCAGACATACCAATAATAGAAAATATACCAATAATAGTATATATTGACCTAGGAGATACACTAATTATACCAATGAATATTGAGGACTCTGATTCTGATGATTTTGAAATAACAATAAGTAAATCTTGGGCAACTATCGATAGCCAAAGTAACCTTATACTGAAGCCAATAGACTCTGGACTGCATACTATTACCATTACAGTAAATGACAGTATAAACGAAGTATCAGAGAGTTTGATGGTTGATGTTTCGGCAAAATCAGATTTATTAGTTGAGTCTGTATCAATTAAGAAAAATGGGGTAGAGATATCTAATGCAAAAGATGGAGATGTTGTTGAGATCACCTCATACATTAGGAATCAAGGTAGAGGTACTGCGAATGGGATAGATGTCAGATGCTATGTAAATGATGTACTAATCGATATAAAGAAAATTGATACATTACAACCTGGTGCTATTACAAGTGCTGTTTGTGATACCGCATTATTAGGTAACGATCTAGAAAACACAATTAAAATTATAGTTGATAGTACATTATCAATAGAAGAATCTAATGAAGATAATAACCAAGCAGAGAAGATGATATTTGTTTCATATCCGGATATAGGGGTATCTAATGATGAGGTTAGAAGTTTACAAGAACCTATGATAATTGGATTATCTTTAGTCATCATCTTAATTTCATTAGTATTATTACAATTAAGTCCGGGTAAAATTGGAAAGCCATTTAATAAAAGAAAGTAAAGCCATAATAAGTATACATTAGGCTGATAATGTATAAATGTCGAGTAATGGTTATACCATATACAATCATGAAAGAAAAATATCGCGCGCTGTTTTAGTATGAACAGCACCGGTGGGGTGTGTTAGAATGATGAAACTAAAGATTCGTTTAGAAACTGAAGAATGGGTTTATGAAGAGCATGAAATGATTTAATATCTCAACTCTGTTTAGACCAGTTTTGTGGATAAATACCAGTAGGCATCAGTACACTCTTAGCAACTGCAACCTGGCCCTTCTTCATACCTTGAATATCATTTGCATTAACACTCGCTTCAGCAACAGCTACGGTTTCCCCTTTCATACTATTAATTACAATATATGAGCCAGAATTAATATCAATCGAAGCATCGACTACTCCTGGACGGGCAAGAGGAGCCCCATGCGTCATAGCTGCGACTGCGCCATCCTTGATTGTAATACTAGGAAGTTTACTTAGTATTGATTCAACTGGGGTTAATAATTTCCTTAAACTTCTTTCATCACCATGTTCTTTCCAAAGAAAGATTGCATCAGCTAATTGATGCATATCACAAGCCATGCTCTCATCAAATACACTAGTTTGATCACGATGTAATTCTAACATTTCACAAGGCGTATCTAATAATAAGCCTATATCTCTAGTTAATGTTCTGATGTAAGTACCAGCAACACAAGATATCTCAATAGCTGCAATACCTGCACTGGTGTCATAATCAAGAAGAGTGAGAGAGGTTATAGTCCTTGTACGGACTTGAACTTTAACTGCTGATTCTTTCGGAGGAACATTGTAGATCTCACCTACTAAACTACCTAGAAGTGCTGTTAATTCCTCAGAATTAACATCTCTACCAAAACGAATAACAGAGATATATCTCTTATCTCCCTTCAGAATTATGTCAGTGAGTCTTGTAGCTCTCCCACATAATATTGTAAGTAATCCTGTTGCCATAGGATCTAAGGTTCCACCGTGACCAATCTTTGTAATACCCAATATATTCCTAATCCATGCTGTTAATTGATGGCTTGTAGGTCCTCGAGGTTTCTTAACCAATAATATACCAGAACCTAGAAGTTCTTCTACAGATCTATCAGTAGGAATACAACCAAACTTAGGATTTGTGATTGCATCTTCATCAAAAATAATTCGATTCATATTAATATCCTCTTAGACTAGATTCGACAAGATTGAACACTTCATCTGCACCTATGTCATCAGCATTGATAATCAGGCTATAAGGACTCATGTCATCTAAATCAATATCGTAAAGAATCCTGTACCTTTCTTTATCATCCATTTGTCTTTGTTGAGATAGTAACAGCTGAATATCATAATCTCCACCTTCTCTATTTTGAATCCTACGAGCACATTCTTCAGGACTAACATTAACCCAAACTCTGAGACATTCGACTTCCATCATATGCGCCCACCAACCGGATAATCTACTTTCAACTACCTCGGCTCCTTCTAAATTTTGAATTTCATTTTTGAGAGTCTCATCTAATAACCTATCAACATCTAAATTTTCTTTACACAGATCACTGAACTCACCAACAGTCAATCCTCTACGCTCTGCTTCAGCACGAAAAATATCTCCTCCATTAACAGAGTCCCAGGAATAGTTTTCAACGATTTTCTTTACTAAGGTAGATGTTCCACTTCCTGGTGGCCCACTAACGGTGATTTTGATCAAGAGTTCATCTCCACTCTACTCTACAAACATCACAACGTAACTGTCCTTGCGCTGTTCGACTAATCATATCTGAATCACAAGATGGACAAATTGTTCCTTTTTGAGGTGGAGCAACATGTTGATTGCCACCTGTTCGCTTTAATGATTCAGATGAGTGAATACCGGTTTTTCTTGGACCTGCTCTCTTCCTCTGTGTACGACGTGTGCGACCATCAGAGTTAGTGCGTGTTTTTTCCTCTTCAAGGAGATGTAATAGGGGTTCAGGTATTAGTTCACCTGAAAGTACAACTGGATGAGTTTTGTAACGTAATAATTTTAAATGACGATCAACTATTCTTCCAAGTGGAGCACTCATTGTGATATATGTGGCAATCCATGCAGGAAATACCCACATGACTTTATTTTCAAAACCCCACATAGGTTGCCAAGGCAGACTAACATAGTCTACCCTGAAGTCAAGAGTTTGATTTGCCATCCATTGAAATATCCCTATGATAAAAAATATAGTAAACATCATCGGTTTCATCATAGCACCTTGTTGCGCCATTGTTTCTGGCATCATTTCCATTTGTAACTTCTGCATTTTATCTATTCGTGCAGTATCCCTGGACATCCTTGCCTCACGCATCTGTTGACTAATTTGTTTACTACGATGACTATGATGAGCCTGTTTCAATGGATCCATAAAAAATGAACGGATTATAGTATTGATAATCATTATACTTGAACCTAGAATAAAAACTGTTGGTACGAAGTATTGTTCCAGTCCCAAGGTACCAAAAAGTAATGGTTCTATTACAATACCAGCTCCATCTGATAGCCCATCTCTAATACCAGGAAAGAACATCAAACCCATCATCATAATCATTAGAAAAAGCATGGGAAGCATTGCTGAACCCATACCTGCAGGTTGGGTACCACCACTAGGACCCGCTTCTACCATAACATGATGGCTTCATATGTATTCAATGAATACTTCGGTTGAGACTCTACAATTTTTATTATGTATTACTTGAATGAATAACCGCAAACTAAACAGATTGAGGCCCCCATTTCTGCATTTGACATACAAATAGGGCAACTATTTACTGATTCAGGTAAATTATCATCTTCAACAACTTCTTTTGATTCAGTTAACTTCTCAACTACTTCTTCTGATTCAGATGAAGCCTCATCTACTTCTTCGATTGGAGCGATAAATTCATCATCTTCAATTATTGAAATTTTTTCTGATTCAGAGGGAAGATTAGATATTGGAACCGAAATTAAAGGAGTATTGACAACTGAATCAGCCCATTCAGGTACATTTGGTTCTTCATCTACTTCTTTTCCAAATGTAGCACCATGGAAATCTTGAGCATCAGATACTTTGTACTCGGCTTCAGTATCTCCTTGGATTTCATATACTACTTCGACTCTTTCATTTTTCTCAATTCGTCCAATAAACCAAGTTACTTTATTGCCATCTCTAGATGATTCTTTAGTGAATGATGATTCTTTCTCACCATTTATCGAAGACTTGACAGAAGAACTCTCTATTGAGAAAGTCCCTGGAACTATATCATGTAACGCTAAATCATCTAGGGCGCTATCAGAGGTATTGTAAAACATTAGTAAAATCTCATATCTACCAGCACCTCCTCCAGGGAACACCTCTTTCCCAGTACTAATCTGTCGTCTTCGATGCACGACTCGAATTATTGGAGGTCTTTCCACTGTTCTTGTTGCAACTGGTCCAAAACGTTCCATACTGAAATCAGAACGAATTGGTGCAGCTAATACTTCATTCATTGGAGAGGGATCAGGTGCATGGAGAGGATAACGGATTATCATTGTTTTACCTGGCTTTAGGCCTAATCTTGAAGAGGTCCCTACCGTAATCCTAAGAGCATGTCCTGGATTATCAGGTGAAATTAATTTCTCTTCTATTTGATTACCATTAATTACTTCAATACGATACTGTTCTTCACTTAACTCAGCACCTTCTATCTCAACATTTACATCTTCAAGTTTAGGAGGAATAAAGATACCCGGAACATCATCAATGATTCGCATGACATTAATTGTAGCAGAACCAGTATTCTCAATTGTAGTAGTTACTTCCAGATTAGAAGATACATAAGACTTAATCCGAGATATATCAAATCTCTTCAGTATAGTAGCATCGAGTATCGACAAACGCTGTTCAGATACTTGTATAGAACCAGATGATTTAACCGAAACTCTTGGTAATATAGAATATCTGACTTCTTGAGTAAAACTAGGTTGATCTTCCGATTCAACTCTTTTTTCCATTGACTCCCAACTTCCTTCTGGAGGTATATCTTGTCTAAGATCAGAAACATCGAGGATTGGAGATTCTCGACCTGCTAATCTAACAGATGCACCGGATAGAGATACAACAAAAGAAGATTTATTTTCAAAAACACACTTACAATGCCAGACTCCCGGCCTATCATCTTCTTTAGCATTAACATAGGAAAACTGACGACCTGAACTCGAAACTTTTTCAAAGCCGATTCGAGACACAGTAGACTCAGAATTATATTTGACTACAGATGTGCCCGCAGGGATTTTATCGATATTATGTATTAAAATAGAAGGCAAAATAGATAATTTTCTACTTTCGCCTACTGCCATCCTTCCAATCTCCCAAATGACAGTATTTTCCTCTACAATATACTCTGGAGAACTTGGTATCTCAAAATTTGAGTTAAAAGAACGTCTCATAACTACATCTGTTAATGAAACAGGAGATACATTTTCGATATCTATTGAAACTAAAACCTCTTGAGAACTTTTCGAAAAGACCAACGAAATACTAGGTTCCTGATCTCTCTCAGGATCAGTATCGATTTTTTCTTTGATTTGAAGCATTTTAGGGCCATTCGAATTGTAAGGTATTATAGTTTCTTCAGTAGCATCTAACTCTCTGACAGTTACTGTTTTCCCTCCTAAATCAGTAGCATCAGTATTTGAAAGTTCAATTTCAATATCCCAAGCTCGATGTTTTTTACTAGGGTTCCTCAAAATCAATTTCCCGTCAATTGTCTGCTTTATCGGGCTACCATCGGGATTAATCAGAGATTCTTCGACCTCACTTAATGTTGCATGTAGTTTATCTCCAGGTATTACATCAACCTCAGAAGAGGGACGTAAATGATTTGATGACTCAGATGCTGAAACTAAAGGAGTAGTTAAAGAATCTAGCGCATTTAATACATTTTTTTCCTGACTTGGAATATCAGTTACTACTTCGTCCATTTCCCACATTTCAGAGTCATTTTTTGACAAATTATCTTTAGAATAACCAAAGACTGCTAGGTTGTCATTAAGAGATTTCTCATCGTTAGGAATAATTTTAGTTTCTGAAGGTTCTTGTTGATTTACTGTTTCACTTGTTAATGAATTAGGAGTTTCCAAACCAGGAGGTAGAGGAGGAGGTGGAGAGATATCCAAACCAGGAGGTAGAGGAGGGGGTGGAGGAATGTCTAAACCAGGTGGAGATGAAGGGGGCGGAGATGTATCTGAACTTCGAAGAATTGGGGGGTTTAATTCTTGATTCGAGAGAGTTAACGATTCTGAAATTAAATCATCAATAGAATCTCTAATATCTTGAGATGAACTATCTGATTCCTCTGTATTTACTTGATTTCCTAGATCATCTGGAAGCGATGGAGGTGGAGGCAATACAACGCCAGGAGGCAAAGGAGGAGGGGGGGGTAAATCTTCAGACATCCCAAATACACCGTGTGAGTTGAACTATGACGTAGGTTAGATTGGTTTAATCATTCCTTGTTAGACATATTCAAACGATACGCTATACGAATGGTTCAATAATTAACTCTGTTGGGATGAATTATGAGTACCCAAGACGCAACAGCCCCACCAGTAATCTTCGTAGTAGGAACTGCGGGTGCAGGCAAGAGTTCTCTAGTAACTGCCTTTCAAAGATGGGCGAGGTTTCTTGAGATTGATGCATTGACAATTAATCTAGATCCAGGAGCAGAAAGAGTTCACTATGACCCAGAGTTTGATGTCAGAGATTTGATTTCATTATCAGATGTAATGTCTGAATATGATTTAGGCCCTAATGGTGCACAAATATTAGCTGCAGATTTAGTGGCAGCACAAGCAGAAGACGTGTTCCAAGAAATTGAAGGAATATCAGGTGATATATTAATTGTTGATACACCCGGACAAGTAGAACTTTTTGCATTTAGAGAAGCTTCAAGTCATTTAGTAGAAGTTATTGGACAAGGAAGAGCATGCTTGATATTTTTATTCGACCCGATGCTATCACAAACACCGAGTGGATTTGTATCACAAATGCTACTATCATCAATAGTTCATTTTAGATTAGGACTACCTACTGCAAATTTCTTATCAAAATCAGATCTTCTTGATCCAGAAGTATTGGAGAGAATAATAGAGTGGGGAGAAAATCTAGATGTATTAGAGGCTGCACTGTATGAAGAGTCAGCATCACATAGATTAGATGAAGCACATTCAGGACAACGTGCGGAATTCGCTATAGGGCAACTCAGAATGATGCAGCATGCTTCAATACAACCGGGACTAATACCTCTATCAAGCGAAGAAGAAGAAGGTTTAGCAGATGTCTTAACATTCGCACAGTCACTATTCGGTGGCATGGCTGATTCAAGAGATGGATTCCAGGGAGATATAGAACATGAGTTATGATGAATCTGATAAAAGAGATTTAATGGCAATAGATGATTTTCAAGAAGATCTTCCTGAAATAATCAACTGGGCTATTAATTTGAAAAATGATGATGAAATGTCTGATAGTTTCAAACCTCTTGAAGGGATGACTATTGGTTCTATTTATGAAAAACCATCAACTAGAACTAGAGTATCATTCGAAGTTGGAGTAAACAAGTTAGGTGGACAACCTCTAACTCTTCTTTCTAACGATATACAGTTAGGCAAAAGTGAATCTATTGCAGATACTGCTGCTGTTCTATCGAGATATTTAGATGGAATCACATACAGATGTTTCAAGCATTCTGATGCACAATTATTAGCAAGCAGTGCTACAGTACCGGTAATAAATGCACTTTCCGATATGCATCATCCTTGTCAAGCAGCTGCAGATTTAATGGTAATAACTGAGAATAAAAAAGATCTAAATGGGCATATCTCATGGGTAGGGGATGGAAATAATGTATTACATGATTTACTACTTGCAGGAGTTACATTAGGTCATGATGTGAAATACGCTATACCTGAAGGAATGGAACCAGATGAGAATATAGTTTCTCGAGCCGAAAAAATTGCTCAAAAGACAGGAGCTAAAATAACCTCGACTTATGATCCCGTCGAGGCAGTAACAGATGCAGGCGTCATATATACAGATATTTTCGTATCAATGGGTGAAGAACATATGAAGGATAAATTTGCAGCATTTGATGGATTTCAAGTTAATGAAAATCTAGTTTCCCATGCCCAAGATAACTATCTATTCATGCATTGTTTACCTGCACATAGAGGCGAGGAAGTAACAGATGCAGTTATTGACTCTCAAAATAGTATAGTATTCGATCAGGCGGAAAATAGAATGTGGGCACAGATGTCTCTACTTACTTACATGTGTAATCCAATAGCTTGGGAAGCATATCGAGATTTATATTAACGTACTTATTATCAATCCAATAAGGGATAATTGTAAAGATTTTTTGATTAATAATTGAGCGTTCCTATCTTCAGAATAAGCAAGTTTTCTCTTCACTAAGAATAACGCCATCAATCCTGGAAGAATCAATACGACATTGATTTTAGGAAATATTTCCAGACCAAATGGAGCCAATAGGGAAATCATTGTAAACAATAAAATCACCCATGCGATTAACCGAGTTTTCTCAGCCCCTATCCTCATAGCAAGAGTATTTCTACCTTCATCACCCTCCATATCTTCTATATCTTTTATTATTTCACGTGCTAAATTATATAAAAATCCAATAACAAATAATGAGATAACTCTCGCATTAGTAGGATCGAATACTCCAGCACCACCAAATAATATCACCATCCCTACTGATAAACTAATAGCGACATTACCAGGGAATCCTCGATCTTTTAACTTCAAACTATAGGTGCTAGATGATTCATAATTCACTAAGAGGAAGATTGCTAGTAACCAGATCAATATTGAGGGTGCCCAATTCCCAAGACCATTCTCGAAACTAGTCGAGATATATCCTGCTAAAATCAGAGTTGAAAATGAAATAATCATTAAAATTAAAGTTACAATTTTTGCATTATTAACTGAAATAATTCCACTAGGTAGTGGGCGATTTGGTTTGTTTTGCATATCAATATCAAAATCTAAAATATCATTTAAAGCGTTCCAAGAACACATGAATGCCCAGACAGATACACCATGCAATATTGTAATTAATGCAAAATTACCGTTGGGCACCTCACCTAGAGCTAGTAATGAACCGAAAAAGACGCCAATGAGCCCAGTTAATGAATTGCTAAATCGAAATAAAGTAAACCATGAACCGATGACTGAAGGATGACTCATGTTTGTCTTACTGTATCATTAGACTTCATATCTTCGCTGTAAAGTACTCAAACAACTACGATTTGAACCTTTAGTGACCACATACAAACGGTGTAAATACTCCCTCTAAATTGACCTCTGACATGACCTATTTTTTCGAAACGATTATCTTTAGCTAAGATATTCCCTACTTGATTCATAGTAGCACCCCATTTGAAACGAGTATTGAGATGATCAAAAATTTCTACAGTGTTAGCAGTATCATTTTCTTGAAGATAAATTTCAACTTCATTCCTAAGACGATTCGTTTTAGACATTAAGCCACCTCTGCAAATTCTAATTTGGAATCAAAATATCTAGAAACTAATCCATCCCATCCAGTAGTACTAATTTCAATAGTTTTTGTATTATAAGAAATTGGTTTCCATGAATCAGAAGAGATATTTCCATCAGAACTTACTAATGATTTATGAACTTCTTCTTTTCTATTAATTTGAGTTTTATTAAGACTGGAAAAGGATACTATCCTACAAGGTTCAGATTTTTTCCTAAAAGTTACTTCAGTTCGTGTTTTAATTGTTAGGCTCATGATTTGTGGTTCGATACTTAGCATATGAATGAACATAGGGGAGGCCAAAGTAAAAGTGAAAGTGAACAATAAGAATTATGCGGCTCAAGCCACTCTTTTCTTAAATGAAAGTAAACTCGAAGGTGTACAAGGCTCGTGTAGTGTAGTGGTCCATCATGAAGCCCTCTCGAGGCTTCGACCCGGGTTCAAATCCCGGCACGAGCACCAATAATTCATTTATTGTCATGTAATAATAGTCTTAAGTGCCCCTTCGTTGGCGTAATAAGGTCTGAATGCGTGTAGAGCAAGATGTGAAGTTAACCTTTGATGATGTACTAATTAGACCTAAGCGCAGTACGCTGGTTTCTAGATCTGATGTTTCATTAGAGAGGGAATTTAAATTTAGACATTCTTCAACAACATGGTCTGGCGTACCCATAGTTGCAGCCAATATGGATACTACTGGTTTATTCACAATCGCTAAAGTTCTACAAGAACACAAAATGATAACATGTTTACAGAAATTCTATGCAACTAGAGAATATGCAGCAGCATGGGAGGATGGAATAAATCCTAACTTTATTGCAGCAACCTGTGGATCAACTGAAGAGAGTTTAACTCTTCTAAAAAGAAAAATGGCCACGAATCCTAATATCCCATTTATTTGTATCGATGTTGCAAATGGATACAGAGAAATATTCTTAGATTTTGTAAGGACTGCTAGAGAAATATTCCCTGATAAAGTGATTATAGCGGGTAATGTTGCTACTAGGGAAATGACAGAAGCACTAATTCTTGCAGGTGCAGATGTAGTCAAAGTTGGAATTGGTCCAGGTTCGGTTTGTACTACAAGAAAAGTAGCCGGCGTAGGTTATCCTCAACTAAGTGCAATTGCAGAGTGTGCAGATGCAGCTCATGGATTAGCAGGTCATGTTATGGCCGACGGGGGTTGTTCGTCACCAGGGCATGTAGCAAAGGCATTTGCAGCAGGAGCAGACTTTGTAATGCTTGGAGGAATGTTTGCAGGTCATGATGAATCTGGTGGAGAAGTCGTGGAAGGTGCAAATGGAAAGATGTACAAATCATTCTATGGAATGTCATCTTCAAAAGCTATGGAAACTCATTATGGAGAAGTCGCCAAACATAGAGCACCTGAGGGTAAAGAAGTAAGAGTTCCATATAGAGGCCCTCTAGCAATATCCATACAAGAAATTCTAGGTGGCGTACGTTCTGCTTGTTCATACGTAGGTGCACGTAGAATCAAAGATCTACCAAAGTGTACTACATTCATTAGAGTGACACAAACTACTAACGAAGTTTATCAACGATTTAATGTAGAAGAATAATTAACATTTAGCAAGAATTCACTGGCTCCCAAAATTCTTCCTTTGACTGTCCTTGATTTTGACCGACTTGCTCTTTTTCAGATTCTGTGTATTCATAATATGTCAAACTAGTTTGAGTATCGGTAGTCGACCAAGGATTTCCTTGAGACGTTATGATTTCAAATACATAACATCCGTAGTCATTTATTTCCATTTCATCTACAGGAATATACTGCATACCAATAACCGAATCCTCAACTGAGCCTTCAAGTGGTAGTTCAGAACCAAAATCACCAACGTTTACTTGACTACCTGAACCATAAATGCCATTCATTGAATCCCATGAAGCGTCACCATCATTTACTGACACAAGAGGATAATCAATGGCTATATTTGAGGGACTTATACTATCATAATACAGAGTTGCCTTGACATCATAATTAGCGTGAAGTAGACCCCCAGGTTTGATTGAACTAGTAGAAGATGCTAGACCAGACCAAGACCTTAGCCCTATGCCAAGAATACATCCATCATCATGATCATCACAATCAGCACCTGTACCAATCGATCCTAATGTATCTCCTTGGACCTCAGTAATTGATCTTTGTAAAAAGGAATCTGTCAAGGTATGAATTAAAACAGAATCACCAGATGAAAAATGAACAACATACTTGTTATCTAAATCTGCGTTCCCAGAATAGAAATCAATCACATTTAGATAGATAAGGCCATAACTTCCAATTCCATCTTCTCTATCTGCGGAGAAATCTACATTTTGGTCCCATACAGTATCTCCACTGTATTTGATTATGATACTTGCAGAACTATCTGCAGAACCCCATAATGAACCTGATTCTCTAACCTTCAATATGACTTGAGTTGAATCATCTGAAAGTTCATCATCAACTATTGTTAAACTGGAAGAGTCTAAGCTTGTGATTGCATAAGGAGTTGCTAATAATAATATGCAAAATATAGCGATTGCAACAGTTTTCTTTCGATCAAAAGAAGACCACAAAAAGAAGAATGAACCAGATAGAAGTAAGATAGGTAAGAGTATTCCAAATGAATATTCTTGCTGGATTTTGGGGATAGAAGTCATAAAACCAGATAGAAGGCCAGTTAATGCTAAGAAGAGTCCTAATTTCATCCCATTAGTAAACATTGATGGAAGAGTATTGGGACTTGAATTAATCTGTTCAGGTTTAATTTCTGCCTCAATAACTTGATCTGTTTTTTGCTCCATTGCTTTCTTTAGTAGTCCACCGTCTGCCATTAGAGTCACCTTGATTTAATATGTCACGACAAATAATGAGTTATCAACCCGTTGACTAATAGAGCAGATTAAAGCCATTTAATCTGATAATTAGAATAAACGGGAATCAAGAACTCTCAATTCACCATCATCATCTTCATCATCTTCATCGTATACTCTGAATCTACCTGCAATCGCTGCAGCTGCTAGTGCAGTAATCATTGTAGTTCCAATCAACTCAAATCCAGGAAGATAAACTCCACGGATGTAAAGAGTTACAGATTGTATCTGTGAATTTGGAATCCCTTCAGTACGTACTGAATAATCAGAAGTAGCTTTGAATTGTAAATTGTAATACTTATCTGTCCACCCTTGATTTTTAGGTGTACGAATCTGAACCCTTACTTTCTCAGGAGGAGATTTAGACTCTATCTCTACATTAACAAGAGGTAAACTCAAAGTAAAACCTTCATCATTTAACTCATCGTAGTTTGCAATTTCGACATTCATCCGATCTAATGCATTACCGTCATTGTAAACATCGTAAGTAACCATATAGTCGACTTTAGGTCTTAGTTGAATGAATGCTAGTTCAGAGGCAACTCTTAATCTACTAAATTGTTTAACTACTGCTAATACTTTGTAAACAGTTGGAGTACCAGGGTAGGCTACACCATTAGCCTGTGACACAGTTGCAGTGATTGAAACCTGATGTTGACCTTCAGTCATCTGCAAATCTCCTCGCAGTATTACTTGGAAGTTAGTTGAGAGACCAGAGGCTACAGTCAATGATGCTGGGCCTGCATGAACCAATGCTCCAGATTGAATTTGGATATCTACCTTTATTTGATGAGCTGAAGGATTTTCCAATACACAGTTGAATATAGATGTACGAGTTGATCCAGGGTAGGTCTCTATTGGTTGAGGGTTATCACAGGTCAGAGAAACATCAGGAGTTACTCCGGTTTGAGCATGAACTGCTGCTGCTCCAGCCCACATACTTAGAAAGTAAACTGCCAGTAGTATTAGGACAGGTCTAACTGAGCGGGCAGATGTCATATCTCTAATCCCGTGCGAAACTGTATTTTAGGGTTCTCACTAATAGAGCGTGAAAAAATAGCAAATGTGGGTGGAAATGAAAAAATGAATATACCCTAAAAATGACTGAAATTGAGAAAAAAGTGGTGGACCCGACCGGATTTGAACCGATGGCCACTCGGTTATGAGCCGAGCGCTCTAACCAACTGAGCTACGGGTCCTTGGGATGACTCGAATGCGACACGAAGATGAACCTTATTATCGAGAGATAAGCGATTATCATAAGAATTATTTATTTCCGAAGTAGTAAATATCCTAAAAAAGACATCGCAATCAAAGAAAATATAACTAATGTGGATGTTTTTTGATCTTTTGTACGAGTGGAGTCAAAAGGATATTGATCAGAGTTATCACCTACGCCATCTGAATCTGAATCAACTGTTTCAGAATCATCAAGAGGGAATGCATCGGAATTATCTCCAATGCCATCTGAATCAGTATCAATAATTTCAGTAATATCGAAAGGAAACTTATCATAATTATCACCTACACCATCTAAATCTGAATCTATCCATTCAGAAGAATCTTCAGGGAACACATCTGAATTATCACCTATACCATCTAAATCTGAATCTATCCATTCAGAAGAATCTTCAGGGAACACATCTGAATTATCACCTATACCATCTAAATCTGAATCTATCCATTCAGAAGAATCTTCAGGGAACACATCTGAA
>CAXDMJ010000013.1:0-32855 GCA_963990035.1 uncultured Candidatus Poseidoniales archaeon
CGTCTAAGGTGAGTAATATGGCAGGTGAGCAATCTTTCAAAGCAGTAATCAACGACACTAAGGCTAGTGCTAAAGGTCGTTCATTCTCAGTAGAAATTACTGGTTCAAACTTCAATCATTTCCTAGGGAAGAAAATTGGGGATTCAGTAGAAGGTATGTTCGTAGGTGAGGGTGAAGATTCATTGAATGGTTACAAACTTCAGATAACTGGTGGTTCAGATAAAACAGGACGACCTATGCGCTCAGAGCTTGAAGGAGGGAATGTTAAATCAATACTTATCACTGCAGGTACTGGTTACAAAGGAAAGCGCTATGTTAAGAAAAATGGAAAAATTTACAGATACAAGTATGATGGTCTACGCCGTCGTAGAAATCTTCGTGGAAACACAATTAGCACTGAAACTCGTCAACTTAACCTGAAAGTTTTAGAATATGGTAAGAAATCTCTAGGATCAATCCTAGGCGATGAAGAGGAGTGAACCTTAGGGGATGGTGCTTCTGGCTGAAAGTAAAAAACAGCCTGAAGTAAATATTGGAATGGTCGGACACGTCGATCACGGTAAAACAACTCTAACTAAAGCACTGTCTGGAACTTGGACTGATACTCACTCCGAAGAAAGGAAAAGAGGCATTAGCATAAAACTAGGATATGCAGATACTACATTTTATTCTACAGACAAAGGTGAATTCTATGCTAAGGGAAAGCATCCAGAAGGTAAAAAAGATTCTAAAAAAGATTTATTGAGAGTTGTTTCATTTGTTGATGCTCCAGGTCACGAGACACTGATGGCGGTAATGATATCAGGTGCATCCATTATGGATGGAGCATTATTACTAATTTCTGCAACTGAAAAATGTCCTCAGCCTCAAACACGTGAACATCTAGCAGCATTACAAATTGCAGGGATTGAAAATATAGTAATTGTACAAAATAAAATAGATTTAGTATCTCAGGAAAGAGCTATCGAGTCATATAAGGAAATAAAAGAATTTGTTAACTCCACTATAGCTGAAAAAGCACCTATCATACCAATTTCTGCTCATCATGACGTAAATCTAGATATTCTTATACAAGCTATTGAACATACAATACCAACACCTGATCGTTCTAAAGAAAAAGTTGGTTTGATGTATGTCGCAAGATCATTTGATACAAATCGTCCTGGTGCTCGTCCAAATGAACTATCTGGAGGGATTATTGGAGGAAGTATAGTTGAAGGTTCTTTCACAGTGGGTGATAAAATAATGATTGCACCTGGAAGAAGAATAAAGGATGGAAATAAGACTCGTTGGGAACCTCTTGAAACACATATAGAAAGTATAAAAGGAGGAGGAATAAATCTCGAAACTGCTCGTGCGGGAGGACTTTGTGGAATAGCCACACCTTTGGACCCAGTTACTACAAAGGCTGATGAATTATCAGGACAAGTCATGGCAAAAGAGGGTGAATTACCACCAATATGGGAAACCTTAGAACTAGAACTAGAATTACTAGAAAAGATGGTGGCAGGAGGAGATGGAGGATCAGATCCTGTACGACCACTATCTATGAATGAGATGCTAATGATAAATTCAGCAACTGCAACTTCAGTAGGAACGGTATCTAAAAAAGGGAAAATCTCAAGAATCTCTCTTAGATTACCAATTTGTGCGAAAGTAGGTAGTAGAATTACATTATCTCGAAGAGTTGGTACCAGATGGCGGTTAATTGGCCATGGAACAATAGTAGGGTGAAATCTAATGGATTGCGTCCTAATAGACGCTTGTGGATGGGCTGCATTAATTGATTCAGGCCTAAACTTAGACGTTGCAATGAGTAAAGTAATCGGTAAACCAAGATATTTACTTCTAGAAAAGGTAAGAGAAGAATTAATATCACTTTCTAAGCAAAGGAAAGGATTACTACTAAAATTACTAGATAATAAGTCTGAGATAATAGAAGCACCTAAGGATTTAAGACATACTGATGGAATGTTACTGGAATTATCAATAAATAATAATTGGCCGGTCCTAACAGTTGATAGAAGATTGAAGGAGAGATTGATAAATAATGGTGGGTCATATATTGAAGTGACTTCAAGAAACGTATTACGACTAATACAGAATTAAGGTAATGTAAACAGTCGATCATCACCATGGCCATCCATAAAACCAATTCTTACTGCTGCATCAATCCATGCATGAGCATAGTTTATAGCACCAAATGCACGGACTAAATCTCCATTATCCATAAAATGTCTAGCATCACTCTGATAGTCATCGCACATCCCAAGCATAGATTCTAATCTTCTTTTATCTTCATCATTTTTAGTAATTGGAGTTGCCTTAATTCTTGCTTCAGACGTTAAATAAAGATATTTTTCGACTTTTTCTCGAGTTACAATTTTTCCTTTGTCTGACATTTTAATACCTCAAAATTCTTCTACAGCTGCGCTACTCAGTTTAAACAAACGTGTCCTTCCTTGTTTCCTTACTGATAATATACCAGATTTGTGTAGACTATTATATAATTGGGAAAGACGAGGGCGGCCAACCTCTAATCTTGCTTGTAATTCATCATCAGAAGGAGATATTTCTCTAATTGAGGCTATTTCTAATATCAATCTTTCAGCATCTGAAAGTGAATAAAAACGATTAGTGTCTATAGGTAGATCTGGTTCCCATCGAGGAGAAAATTTAGAAAAATTGGGTATTGATTTATTAGCAGAAATATTTCCTATTGGAGCTACAGATGCAATTAGAGTAGGAATAGTATCAAGAGGTAATTCGATAGATTCCTCTATATTTTCAAAAATAGAGTCATCGATATATTCAGAAATAATAGATTCAGGTATTTCAGGAGCAACATCATCAATAAAATTAGATTTAGACTCGACTGGTGTTACAGGTAAAGTGGAAGAAAATCCTGGTCCAACTGACCATTCTCCACCCTCAGTATTAATCACTTCATCATAATTATAAACTTCGATATTAGAATCTACCTGGGCCTCAGAAATAACCTCTTTTTCATTATTAATAGTATTCTTTGATGATCTAGATATTTCATCATCAGTAAAGTGATCTAATGTTGATTGAGGATGATCAGAGTCTGCATAAGTTATTCCTACATCATCGAAAGTATCTTTTTTCATTTCAGAAGAAGTTTTAGCAAGGCGTGCTCTTAATCCAGTTAAATTATTGATTTTCTGGGAATTAATAGGAGGTTCAGTTCCTGGTTCCATATATAATTCAGGTTCCTCCACAGTATTAGGGACAGATATTGGTGCTGACGATATATATTCAGGATTAACAGTGGACTCAACCCTGATGTCTTCATCCTGATACAATATATCTTCATCGAATCGTTCTTCATCATCACTGGAATCAATCGAAAAATCATCTTCCCACATGTCATCTGGTTCTACATCGATAAAGTCGTCATTAATACTGGTAATATCGTCTTTCTTAACCTCCTCATAATCAAAAATAATTGAGGGAACAGTATTTTCATTTACTTCATCTACAGGAGTTTGAGGGGGAATATTTGGAAATTCTATATTTGGAGAATTATTCTTCCAAGAAACTAAATTTTCTAGAGTCCCTTGGTACCCTAAATCTCTCTTCTCATCGACTAGGCGTTTTAGTATCCTGATTACATCGCGAGGATTACCTCCGGTACTGGAATGTATTGACTCAAGGATTACCGAGTTAATATTCCATTTTTCTTTAGACTTAAGTCGCATACGATTATTTACCATCACTTGAATTTCATTTTTTGTGAAATTACTAATCCTATCAGGTTCATCAAATATTTCTTTTAAGTCTTCATTTAACTCTGAAAATTGAGATTCCGTTAAGCTTACAATTATCATTGCACGGAGTCTAGATAATATTGGTGTGATTCGGGATAAAAAAATATTTATATTTATTACTTGTGAGGGGTAGTCTAAAGCAATTAATGGTAATGGACCTTTTTCTTCATCAAATATAGACACTAATTTTTGTGACAATTGATTCATAGTAGGTATTGATTGGAATGCACTAAAATGAGTTAAAATTTCATGTAACACTGAACGCACATTATCATCATCATCCGACAGATATTGTCCGATATATTTCTTTGGAGTCTGAGACGAAATTGTATTAATAATTGAGGTCCTACCTGAACCAGGGTCACCTACTAGGAGTATCATTCGAGGAGAGCCTGAATGTATGTGATCTCTCCAGCGGTGAAGTATTTCTTGTCTTCCAACTAGGTCATGAGCACGAGACGCTTCAATAGGCCTATTGTCAAATGGATTTCCCCGGACAGATGGTAGGTCGAGTAAATTGACCTCTCCAGCAGACATATCCTCTGTGCTTAGGTACTAGTTCATAATGTTCACGCTTTATTACGCTTCATTAAGGCTAATTAACGCTTTAAAAAAATATTTCAAGTGAAAAAAAAGTAAATAAAACTTACCAGTAACCCATTTAATGTTTAAAATTATTAACGCTTTATTAACGCTTTAATTATGCGTTAACAACGCGTTAACTAAGATATTAACGCTTTATTTGAAAGAATAATAGGAATATTAACCTCTGAAAGAGCGTTTTGACTATAAAAAATGATAAGATATGAAAGAATTTAATTATTGCTAATAATGTGAAAAAACAGCGTATTCAGGCTAACTAAAGCAAAGAGATTACAAGTAGCAGGTCTTGGCAAAGAATAGTGAGAACATGCCAGTAGACAACAGTCGATTGAAAGGATTTTACAAGCTATCCGTCCCTGAAAGAAGAGAAAAATTAGCAGAGATAGCAGGTTTAACAAATGAACAAGTGCAAGCATGGGCAGATGCAGAATTGTCCGAAGAAACTGCAGATAGGATGATCGAGAATGTAGTAGGCAGATATTCCCTACCTATCGGAGTTGCCACTAACTTCATCATCGATGATGAACACTACCTAGTGCCATTCGTAGTTGAAGAGGCTAGCGTAGTAGCCGCGGCTTCGAACATGGCCAAAAGATGCCAAGCTAAAGGTGGATTTAGATCCAATAATACAGACCCGATAATGATTGGACAAATTCAAATCGTAGATTGTGAAAATCCTGAAACATCTAGAGACTCAATACTCGCAGCGAAAGATGAATTGATTAGGGCATGCAATGACGTTGACCCAATATTAGTTAAATTCGGAGGAGGTTGTAAAGACGTAGAAGTCAGAATAATAGATACAATGTCTGGTCCAATGGTCATTGTCCACATACTTGTAGATTGCAGAGATGCAATGGGAGCTAATGCAGTCAATACGATGGCAGAAACCATTGCTCCAAAGATCGAATCATTATCTGGAGGGACTGTAATCCTGAGAATCATTAGTAATTTAGCAATACATAGATTGGCCAGAGTTAGTGCTACATTCACAGCAGAAGAAATGTCAGACAAAGGCGACCCAGAACAAGGAACAGAAGTAATAGATGGAGTCATTCAAGCATATCATTTTGCTGCGGCAGACCCATTTAGAGCAACTACTCACAATAAAGGAATCATGAATGCTATTTCACCGATTGCAGTTGCTTGTGGACAAGATTGGAGAGCAATTGAATCTGGAGCTCATTCCTATTGCGCTCATGAAAGGCAGTATAGTTCGATGACACATTGGGAAAAAGATTCAGAGGGAAATTTAGTTGGATCAATTGAGTGCCCTATGGCCGTTGGACTAGTAGGAGGGGCTGTACGAATTCACCCTGGAGCCCAGGCAAATGTTGCACTTTTAGGGATTAAAAGTGCTAATGATTTAGCCAAAGTAATGGCAGCAGCTGGGATGGCACAGAATTTAGGAGCACTCAGAGCATTAGCTACAGTTGGAATCCAGGCAGGACATATGAAACTGCATCTGAAGAATATGATCAGTTCAGCCGGTGCGAATGATGACGAAATAGACCTAGTAGCAAATATGGTGAAAGAAAGCGGAGAAAGAATAACCATGGCTACTGTAGAAACTGCTCTACTGAAAATTAGAAACAAATAATCTTATTGATTTGAGTCAGGAATATTGACGTCTTCTGTAAATTCAGTTATTGTCATTTGTTCATCAGGAGCTAGTGATGCCGCAAGTTGGGCACTAGTGAGACCTGCTTTAGCTGCTTCAGAACGGAACCAAGTACGTACTGCTCGATAATCAACTTCAGGGCAACCAAAATACTCTGCAAATCTCCTAGTAGTAGTGAGACGTCGTGTTAAACCATCCCTACGTCTATCAATTAGTCCTAAGTTCGCTAAATCTCTAACATGATCGTATGCTCTTTGGCCTAGCATCTCTACTAATTGTGATTGAGCCATAGGTTGGTGATAGGCAATCAGCGCAGCCGCTGGGAGAAGTCTCTGCGGAGTATCTGGACGGAAAGACTCAGGAAGATAAGGTGAAAGATTAGGGCGGACTTCGAAAATCCACCTCCCTGATACCTCAGTTAATTGTAAAGCAGAATCTTGTCTCCGTTTGATTCGTGCCTGTAACTCAGATAATGCCAACTTAACTTCCTCGTTGGGTTTATCTACAGTTTTTGAAAGTTCATCTGTAGACATAGAACGACCAGATGTAAACATTATCGCTTCTAAAATAATAGAAAGACTGGCTTCACTCATTAATTACCGCCCCCTCATGAATTGATACTTTAGGATTAATTCGGTTAGTTAAAACTGAAAAATCATCTTCTTCTAAATGAAGATTTTTTAACTTAATTTGACCATCAAGGTCTTGTGACACTTCAGCATACCCACGATGCGTTAGGAAAAGAGAGGATACTAAAGCAGTAACTTGAGCCTCAGATTCTGCCTCTTTAGAGCTTAGCCCAGATTCAATAGAATTTGATTTTAAAACTTCAACTATATCGCTAAGATTAGTAGTTTGCATGTCATCTAAAGTACGACTACGCAATGCATCCCAAGTTCTTTTCAAGTCATCTTCCAAGTTTTCAACATGTAGACTACCTCCGAATCTAGCACGAGCCTTTTCATTAGCTTCTCGACGTTCTTTAGCAATTTGTTCCCTCATTTTTTGTTCTTCAGAAAGTCTACCAGCTGCTTGAAGACCCATTAATAATTCTCCTAGAGTAACAGGGCGTCCTTCATCTCGATGTATCCTCCCCTCAAACATACTTGGGAGTACTTCGCTGGCAGCACCAGTAAGCACACCTACTGAAAAATTATAATCTTCATCAGAAAATTCAGATTCCCATGTATCTTCAAAGTCCCATGTATCTTCAACTTCTTCTTCAATAAGGGACCTTTCTTGCCTTTCAAGAAGAGTACTTGCTTGCCCTCGAAGTATTGTCCATGCCATGCGAACTAATCGCCCACAGGTAGGTAAATCGATATTTTCTGAATCATTTATTCTTTGATTGAATAATTCTAAGAATATCGAAAGATCGACATCCCATGGATCTAGATCACTATTTTGAAACATTTGAAATACAAGAGCCACAGATCTATCGAATGGATCGATTAAAAATTGATGTTCGGCTTCTTCTACCATAGATAACTCTACTAAACGATCTAAATAACGACTGGTTTCAAGATCTTCTTCGCCACCAAGTAATCGAGAAACTATATCATCCCTCATAGTAGAACCATCGAATACAGACATAAATTACCTCATTCAATTTCTATTTCAGATGATTTAATCTGTTCATCATTATCCTCGCGATTGTTTTCATCCACTAATGCGTTGTGAACCAAGTTGGCTTCTTCAATATCTTCGGTCCATTCTTCAGTTCTCTCTCTTAATGCTTCTAAGTCACTATTCCCCGGAGAATTTAATCGATTTGCATCTATTCCAGCATCGTCTACATCAAGACCTGCCCTTTCTGCAAGACCGCCTAGAGATTTTGGAGTACCCAAAGGCTCAGGGACTCTAGGCATCATATCTGGGTCTGGCAATACTAGTTCAGAGCGCTCGTCATCAGACTGCTTTCTTGCTGCCTCTTCTTTTTCCATCTCTTCACTCATGTGTAATGCTGCCGCACGATCAAAGTCAGTAATTCTACGGCTGCAACCGTCACCAGCATGAGTAATTCCAATGTGATGATTCGCAAGATTCAAACTAACTTTCCTTAATGTCACCATAATGAATTGAGCTCTTTGAGAACGCATGAGACATAAGGCAGCAATTAATTCTGAATTGAATGGATCTAAGTTTTGATCTACTTCGTCAAAGTAATAAAACGGACTAGGTTCATAATCTTGTATTGCAAATATTAAAGCTAAGGCTGCCATTGATTTTTCTCCACCGGAGAGTAGGTTCCTACGAGTTTTACTACTCTTGCCAGGAGGTACACAATCCATCTCGAGACCACCATCAAATGGATTTTTCATATTCTCTAATCGGAGACTACCTATTCCACCTGGTTGGAGTATCTCATAAACTCGACTGAAGTTTCTATTGACATGTTCGAATACTAATAATAGCCTTTTCTTTCTTTCTGATTCAAGCCTGTCTGCAATGCCTACAAGATCATCACGTCTCTGCCTGAGTATTTTACCATCCTCTACAAGACCTGCAATACGCTCAACAGCGACATCATATTGCTCAATTGCCAACATATTGACATCCCCTAGATGACCGAGGCGACGTTCGAGTCCCTGCACTACTCTCTCCGCCTCGGCCACTGTGGGTAATTGGATATCTGCAGACGGAACATCAATATTTTCCGTTGCTAATTCAGCGATAATCTCATCGACTGTCGCTATTTTCTGATTAATCTGAATATTAAGTTCTTCAACTCGAGAACCATAAGTTTCTCTTTTCTGAGAAAATGACTCTAAGTTCGCCCTCAAACTTGCTCTCTCTTCAACTATAACTTCTCTACGCTTCGTGAGTATTTGCTGTTCTTCATCAAATTGTGAAGCTTGACCTTTTAAATCAACTAATAACTCCCTAGATTGAGATATAGAAGTGTTTAGAGATTTTATGAAACTCTCAGCATCCAATATCAATGATTCTTTCTTTTGGATTTGTCGTGCAAGTTCAGATAATCTATCGGAAAGAATACTCATTCTTTCATTACCACTAAGAATTGCGGCATCTGAGATAAGTCTCGTACGCTCAGCATCAGTTCTTGTTTTCTCAGCATTCCGTAACATCTCCGATAAATGGTCAGGAGTATGATTTTGTAATGCTGTAGCAGCATTCATTCGACCTTCAAGTGCATCAAGATGTTCTTGATTAGCAACTTCTGCTGCTTCCTTTGCATGAATGAATAACTTTTCTGAGTGGTTAAATCCCTCTCTAGCAGATAATATTTTTTTACCGATATCATCAACATGTTTCTGAGCACGTGATAAATCAGATTTCCACTCGCGTATTTTCACCGAATGATCACTATCGTCGAGACCATGTATTTGGTCCCGCAATGTTTGTTGATTAGTTCGTAATTCTCTCAATGCTGCCTCGACTGTTGAATAAAGTAGATTTGCTTCTTCCACAGCTCTTTCGAGCCTATCATTACCCAATTGACCAGGATTCCCACCCCCAAAACTAGGCCTTGAGGAACCAGGAGGAGAACCTCCAGTCATAGCACCAGAACCTTCGATAATATCTCCTTTCAGAGTGACCATTCGAACACCACCCATATTCTTGCGTGCTATATCCATTGATTGTACAATCAACGTATTTCGAGAAGCATACTTCACTGCTACATCAATTTCCAAATCATAATCAAGCAAATCATGAGCAAAACCAACAATTCCAGGATTTCTAGCAACAATTAGCGTTCGACCTTGAGGTCTTGAAACATTTAGTTTGTTAAGAGGAAGGAAAGTTGCTCTCCCACCTCCATTAAGTCTTAACCATTTTATGCAGGATGCTGCGACCTCATCATTCATCACAACTATACTTCGGAGTCCATTCCCTAGTGCTAAGGCTAAGGCATCTTCATTAACTGAATCTTTAGGTGAACATAATTCACCTAATGTCCCAAGAATGCCTTTGATATCTCCACTTTGACGTAATTTTGTCAAGGCGGCAATAGTACTTGCAGAACCTGGCCTGTTTGCTTTGGCTTCTTGCCGTGCTCTAGCTTTAACCAACTCTACATCAGAATCTCTAGCTCTAACTTCCGCTCGATCTCTATCCTCTCTCAAAGCTACTTCTTGTTTAGTTAATCTTTGAAGTTCATTAGCTAGATCAGTTCGATCTAATTTCTTCCCACCATCTTGAATTTCTTCCCCAACTAACTCCAAGTCATCACGATTTAATGTCGCCTGTTCATATTCATCTTCATAATCTGCTAACTTTTCTGATGCAAGTTGAGCAGTTTGCTCAGCCCGGTCTGATTCCAACTTAGCTACAGAATAATCATGATGCTTTTCAGCAACTAAATCTGTTGCTTGACCAAGTGAACGATTCAAATCGCGGCCGTGTCTATCACCTGATTGGATAGCCTCTCTAGCTTGTTTCTCGTCTAAAGCGGCTCTTTTCAAATCATCTTCAGCATCGGATAATGATTTAGCAGCCAAGTCTAATTCTTCTCGACCCTTGAGAATAGCCGATTCAGCACTTTCATAATCTTCACGGGTTATCTCGATATCATCATCAGCGTTTTCAATGATTTTATTCTGGTCACCGACTCTGTCCGAGTTAGTTTCAATCTCAATCTCGTGTTTACGAATTGTATCTAATAATTCTCTTGCGTCACCACTCATTATATCGTCTAAATCATTACCTATTTGGACCAGTTCCTCATCAAAATTACCTAAATTAGCATTCCCGGATCTAATTTCTCCAGTAAGTTCACCTATTTGCTGTGCGTAACTTGAACGTTCTTCACCAAGAAGCCTGACTTCATCTAATCGATTCCTATATCTTGACTGGTGGAGGACAATTTTATTCACATCTAATTCATCTTTCAAATCTTTAAATTTCAATGCCTGTTCACGTTCTTTCCCTAGACCTTTTAATCGATGTTTTTGTTCCTCTTCAAACAAGTCTATTGTTTCAACATTATTTTCCACCACTTTTCTTTGGTTATTAGCGCGGCGAATTTCATCATCATAAGCTGTAACTCCAGCAACCTCTTCTAACACTCCTCTTCTTTTATGAGGAGTCATGGAGGCAAGGTTTGTAACATCCCCTTGCAATACTATATTGTATCCATCACCATGTAAACCTGCTTCGGCTAGTACTCGCCTCATTTCTGTAGCAGTTGAAGGATTATCATTAATGTAATAGGAGGAGACTGTATCATTTTTACGATTTAATCTAACTGCACGGGTAAATTTAACTTCTTCAGTATCAATTCGTAGTCTACGCCTCCCATCAACTTCAGGAGAATTCTTGAAAACAAGAGTTGCAGACATATTCCTAGCGGCTTTACCTCCACCTCCACCATTGAAAATTAACTCAGAAACATTAGATGCTCTCAATGAACGAGTTGATTTAGGGCCGAGTACAAATTGTATAGCGTCACCACAATTCGACTTACCTGAACCATTAGGACCAGTTATTGCAGTGAAACCTTCTTCGAAAGGTATGGTGATTTCTCCACCAAATGATTTAAAATTTTCAAGTTCAATCCTTACTAGATGCATCCCATCACCGTATAATATCAGCAATTTCTCGCTAACATCATTAGTTGGCTGCTGCATTTCCGTCTATGAACCTTGAGGAGGACTTAAGCGCAGCAGAGCGAAAAAAGCACCTATTTATTTATGCCGTTATCTGTTATCATTAAGCGAAGATTCATCCATAAACACTCGATGGACATTAGTATGGAGGCTGCAATCAAAGATGAATTGATGCCCGCCGTGGACGTCGCAGTTATTGGATCAGGGATTGCAGGATTATTCTTAGCACATCGTTGCGCACAAAATGGATTGAATGTAGCCTTGATTACCAAGAAAAGTATCTCTACATCAAATACAAATTGGGCTCAAGGAGGAATCGCAGGAGTACTTGACGTAAATAACGAGGAGGCAATAGAAGCACACGTAGCAGATACATTATCTGCTGGTGCAGGATTATGCGATGAAAAAGTCGTAAGATCTGTCGTACTAGAAGCAGCAGATAGAATTAGGGATTTAGTAAAACACGGAGTTCGTTTTGATAAAAATGAAGAAGGTGATTATGATACTGTCAGAGAGGGAGGGCATTCAGATCAAAGAATATTACATTCAAAGGATGCGACTGGGGCTGAAATTGAAAGAGCTTTGACTAAATCAACATCTGGAGAAATTGATGAAAAATTTACGATATTAGAAAATTGGATGGCAATCGACCTTATTCAAAGAAAATATGGTGACCCTAAGGAAGGAATCATTGGAGTTTGGTGCCTAGCTCCCTCTGGAGTTGTACATACCTTACCTGCAAAGACAATAATTCTAGCTACAGGAGGTGTTGGTTACCTCCACCGATCTACAACTAATCCATCTATTGCTACAGGAGATGGAGTAGGGATGGCACTACGTTCAGGCGCTGATATAGAAGATATTGAGTTCATACAATTCCATCCTACATCCTTAGCAATGAATGACTCAAGACCTTTCTTAATTACCGAAGCCATGAGAGGCCATGGTGCAGTCTTAATGACAAATGAGAATTATAAAGAATGGAAAGAAACAGATAGCATAATCCCCCAGGATTACTCATTTATGAGACATTATTCAGATATGGGATCACTAGGGACAAGAGATATTGTAGCTAGAGCTATCGATGCTGAATTAAAGAAAAATGGAGACAAACATGTACTTCTAATAACTGAGCATTTAGATAGAGAAAAACTTATTCAAAAGTTTCCTAATATAAATGAAAAATTGTCATCATATGGAATTAATCTAGGACCAGACCCTATCCCAGTGATACCTGCTGCACACTACATGGTAGGTGGAATAATGGTAGATCACCATGGACATGCATTAGTTGATGGTGAAAAGATGCCTGGGCTTTATGCTATAGGAGAAGTGGCTAGAACTGGATTACATGGTGCCAATCGACTAGCTTCAAACAGTCTCCTAGAAGCAGTCGTCTACTCAGAAAGAGCTGCAGCTAATTTAATTAAAAATGCAGAAAGAAATGAGTTACAGAAATTACCGGGAGAAATTCCTTTGTGGCGTGCAGAGAATCTACTTACACTGATAGAACATGCACCTCTCCGTGCAGATTTAGATGCATTGAGAACAACCATGACTATGGATGTAGGAATTGTGAAGAGTAATGCAAGACTAAAGAGAGCTCAAAGAAGAATTAGACATCTAGAAGATGAAGTAGAGATAATATGGAAAAGTTGTAAACCAACTCAAGATTTAGTAGAATTAAGAAACCTTATTCATGTGGCAAAAATTATAGTAAGTGCATCTTTAGAGAGAAAAGAAAATGTAGGTCTACATTATAATCAAGATTTATAAAAGTTAATCAAACTTAGAAGAATTTTCAATACCTTTTACCAGACCATGCAATATTGCATTACAAGGAGTGGGGATTCCTTCTGATTCACCTCGAAGGACAACAGCCCCACATAATGCATCAATTTCTGTCGGGCGACCAGCCATTATATCTTGAAGCATCGAACATCTATTATCTGGAGATATGATTACTACATCTCTAAGGTAGGTTTCCAATTCAATATCACCAAGATCTACTCCACTAGCGCGTGCAACTATTGCGGCTTCACGCATTGCTTGCATAGATTGCTGCCAAAGAGAATTAATCTCTAAAAGTGCTCCATTCCTCACTCCAGCGATAGCACAAACAGGATTAATTGCTACATTAATTAGTAACTTTTTCCATATAATTTGTTGAATATCATCACTTATCACAGCATTTAAATCTGCATCATTAAGCATATCTAGTAAATTTTCTGCTTGGATATTTACAGAGCCATCTAATGTCCCAAAATCAATACCACCACGACCAACCCAGTGAACTACCCCCTCATTATTACGCCAAGCAGCATGAGTAATAGAACCAACAAAAACACGATTCCTTCCTATCCTATGAGACAACGCCTCCGCATTCCCTAATCCATTCTGGATTGTCAACGCACATCCTTCCGGTGTAAGGACTTTAGATGCTATCTCAGTTAAAGTAGGATTATCAATAGTTTTACCACAAATTATGGCAATATCACAAGTCCCTCTTATTTGTTCTGAAAGAGGGCCTGATTCGCTATCGACTACTAAGTATCTTTCTGAAGGAACTACTTCTATACTACCTTCAGGAGTATGGAGAACTAAACCCATATCTGAAAGATTAGATGCAGAACGACCCTTAGACACACATACAATATCCGCATCTGTATCTGCTAAGGCACCAAGAATTACTCCACCGATTGAACCAACTCCGATAATTGCAATTCTCAATTTAAACAACCACCGATTGGACACTTAGATGCAAAATGAAGAGTTAAACTATCAGAATCCTGCGAAATCCAGAAAACTCTCCAAATATCAGTATCATTATCATTTAAATCAATATTAACATCAACAGACCCATTTATTGGAATCAAATTTGGAACTAAGATATTGAGGGAATCATCATCTCTTACATTGCTAGATATATCAAGAATCAAATCGATATCATTATGCACTCTTGAATTAATTGTGAAATCCGAGAATGGCAAACTTGAATCAGTTAGAGTTAGATTATCAATATCTAAATCTAGGCCATAATTAATAACTTTAGAAGTTGGATTGACTAGGTTGCAATTTACAATCCAACCTGTTTCAGGCAGCAATATACTTCGATTATCGTAATCTCCGTCAACAATAAGGGGCGAACCACTTGCTAATGTGAAATTATCATCAGAATCGGGGTCAAGTGTTGGGATCATAGTATTAGATGGACAGACTGGAGAGCCATATGTATCTGAGAATAGAATATCCCCTGTTTGAACACCTAGATTAATACCACGCTCTGGAGCAAGATAAATACCAATATAAGAATCTTTAATTGGTAAACTCCAAAATACCTTAGTACCATCATCTTCGTTAAATTCCACAATAGGAGCCATTCGATAACCACTAATACCTGAATCACCAATCTCTAGAGATTCCCACCCACCTTTCTCTGAAATTAAGCATAATTCGTTTATACCTTGAGAAAGATAACTCGAATTCTCAACTGTCCAGAAAGGATTCTCACTGACAGATAAGTTCCCAGATTGATTTCCAGTAACTTCTATATTATTACAAATCCTATGATTCGGCATCTCTGAATCCCTAGACCAAACTGGCTCAGGAGAAGTTACTGAATTATAATTTATGACTAAAATATGTTCTAGACGAATACCCTGAGACTCTATTATGAATCTTAGTTGAACGGGAGTCATATCATCCAAGTCATCATCATGAATTGAGAAAATAAATTCTCCTAAATTATTCTGACTGATATCTTCAAAATTACAAACTAATCTATCAATAAAACATTCAGAATTAATTTGCCATCTTTGGTCATCACCATCTATCAATACCTGTATTGACCCCGATATTGGAATTACTCCCGATGGTTCTAAATTAAAGATATGATAACTCCCATTCCATTCATCACTTGATAATTCATCATCCCAACTAGTAATATCTAATCCACTATCCCATTCAGAGATTCCTTTAACTGGATGTAAACCAGGGAAACCAAATAGTAATGAAACTACCACTATCGTTGCAAATATATTACGAAACTTTGGATCAATACCAGATGCTTCGTCAACTACTAAAGCCACTGGTAAATGATCACCATTAAACCTCCTCCAAGAAGCTAAAGATGCAAGAATCAACCAAGGCCAAAATGTAGTCCTCAAGAAAACTACGCACATGACACCAAGAGTAATTAAAAATATTGAAGTTTGATTTTCACTAGAATCTAAATCTTTAGGACCTATTAGTGAATGTAATATTCTATCTCCAGGGAAACCAGGTATTGGCAAAAATAGTATCCAACCGATAGTAGATAGCCCTAAACCTGCAAGAGCTAATGGATGCACCCACTGAAGTTTCACTGAAACATCAGAACCAATAAATAAGTTTGCTAAAAAATCAACAAAAATATTCAGATTAAGTAATAAGGGCTCAGAAACTGATTCGGGGGGAAGGTTAGGGGTCAGATTAATTCCAATTAATGATAATATCACACCGGAAATAAGAAAAACAAATGCTGCCGAAGATTCGATAATACCCAATGATCGACGATTAGGATAGGTGATTGTATCAACTCTCTTTTGACCAAAAATTCCAACGATACCAAATGGCCAGAAAGGAGAAATTAAGGGGAACGCAATAGGGACTAGATTTCCCACATCAACTTCAAAAAACGAGGCAATATATTTTCTAATGAAATTAGCAGATAGAATAACTAAGAAAATTGGAATACTAAAAAAGATTAATGATTCTTGAATTAAATCATATGTGATTAGTGAATTACTTATTTGGAATTGAGATATCCAATAACTACCTGCTAATGTTGTGAATGAAAACATAGCTAGCCAAATCAATACCTGCTGCCAAGAAGGGACGTTTACTGGATCAACAGGGTAGCTAGTTACTGAAAGAATCGGAGGATTGCCTTCATCTAATAATCCTAATAAACTTAATTTTTTAAGATGATGATTTAATCTAATAAGGCTAGAACTAATGTTTTCATTACCTCGACTATTTATTTCCCATGAAAAGTCACTAATACCTGATTGATTACCTATGATGAAATAACGCCCACAAATGGTTTCAAGCAACTCTCTCTGATTCCAAGTTTCTTTATCAATAACAATTGATTTGCTCTCAGACACCATCACCCCTCCGTCGTATTTGATTACTGAACATAGATTACCCCCTATCAAACCGTGTGTGTCGCTATGCGACTGGGGCATGCACAAGTTACTTGTTTTTGAATCTCTTGAGACGGAATGTTTCTTCCCTTTCCATTTCTTCTAATCTTAGTTGAATAAACGATTGAGCCTCTTTCATTTCAGGAATTACCACAAATTCTAGAGCATTAACACGCCTTTTAGTCGCTTCAATCTCTTCAAGAAGTCGCTTCAAAGTAGCTTCCATTTCTGCGGCTTTCACAATTTTAGAAATTAATACAGAATATGAATCCGCTGATTCATCAATATAAGGTGAACCGCCAATTATTCCGGTCGGCCTTGTTTCAACAGTTGTTGTAAGATTTGTACCATCTACTTTCGGAACCACTACACCCATGATATTCCTTCTAGATACCATTACTTCTGGGCCGGAGGTTGCTGCAATAGCTGCACTTTTAACCGCTAACCCACCTTCTATAGATGATGCTAAAGCAATTGATTTAACTGCATCACGATATGTCCCTACAAGCTCCTCTCTAGCTTTAATCATCTCCGCTAATAATGTGCGGAATTCGAAAAATAAACCATCTCTTTTCATTTTTAGAAGATTATAACCACTTGATGTTTGTTTAATCCTACGTTTCAGATTAATTAATTCTGAGCGGGTAGGCTTGATATCTAGTGCCATATTTCTCGTCTCCTAACTATAATTCCCTAAATAAACTCATTCTTTTTTATCAGTTGGATGATATTTATCAATCCACTTCTGATCTAAACGTACAAGATATTTTGTATCGATATTTGAGAGTAGTTCCCATGCTAAATCAAGAGTTCCTTCTTGAACTGGACGGTCTTCATCACGACTTTGTCTCAGGAACTTATCCTCAAATATATCAGAGAATTTAAGCAACTGTAAATCACGTTCATTTAGAGCATCTTCACCCACAATCGCCACTAAACCACGTAATTCTCTTCCCTGAGCATATGCTGCGTAAAGTTGATCCGATACTGATTTATGGTCTTCACGGGTTTTACCATCACCAATACCTGCATTCATAAGCCTAGATAGAGATGGTAGTACATTAATTGGAGGATAAATTCCTTTCTGATGAAGCTCACGAGAAATTACTATCTGTCCTTCAGTGATGTATCCTGAAAGATCAGGGATAGGATGAGTAATATCATCACCAGGCATTGTCAATATCGGGAATTGAGTGATAGAACCTTTCTTTCCTTTTATTATCCCTGCGCGCTCATATAACATTGCTAAATCCGTATACATGTATCCAGGATAACCTCTACGACCTGGTACTTCTTCACGAGCAGCACCAATTTGACGTAATGATTCACAATAGTTTGTCATGTCCGTATAGATAACCAATACGTGGTAATCTTTCTCAAATGCAAGATATTCAGCAGCAGTAAGAGCTAATCGAGGAGTAATTAATCTCTCAACCGCTGGGTCATCTGCAAGATTAACGAAAAGACAGGCGTTCTCTAGAGCGCCAGTTCTCTCTAAATCATGTACGAAGAAATTGTATTCTTCAGCTGTTATACCCATTGCACAGAAAACTACTACGAAGTCGTCATCGCTGTCAACTAGTTTAGCTTGCCTAGCGATTTGTAATGCAATATCATTGTGAGGAAGTCCTGAAGCACTAAAGATAGGTAATTTCTGTCCTCTTACTAATGATGTACAAGCATCAATTGCAGATATCCCGGTTTGAATAAATGTATCAGGGCTCTGGCGCGAATAAGGGTTAATAGCTGCACCAATGATGTCAGCCATTTCATCTGCCACAATAGCAGGTCCGCCGTCTCTTGGACGGCCTGCGCCATCAAGAATTCGTCCAATCATATCTGTGCTAACAGGTAATTTGAATACATCTCCAAGGAATTTTATCCCTGTTTGCCTATCTATTGAAGCAGTACCTTCGAAAACCTGGACAATAACCTGATCATCAGATGTATCTAGGACTTGTCCATTCTTCAAAGTACCATCAGTAAGTCGTAATTCTACGATTTCTCCAAAAGCAACAGGTTCGGTTTTATTAAGGAACACAAGAGGTCCCTTTACGTCAGTGATTGTTCTATATTCTTTTCCAGTCATTTATACCACCTCTCAGTTATCCTCCATAGTCTCGGCAATTTGTTTTTTCATAGATTCTACCATTTTATCGATTTTACCATCATAACCCGATTCGAACCTTCCTCTCATGAGATCAGTACGTGCTGGCACGTTAACTACATCCTCAAGAGAAGCGCCTCCTGCGAGGGCTTTCTTTGATTCTTCCTGGAATGTAAGAATAGCATTAGCCATAGTGTACTGGAGTTTTAAGTCAGTATACGTATCTACATCATGGAATGCATTTTGTTGGAGGAAAAATTCTCTAATCATACGAGCTACTTCGAGAGTCAGCTGTTGGTCAACTGGCAAAGCATCTGAACCAACTAATTGAACAATCTCTTGTAACTCTGCTTCAACTTGAAGTAAAGCACTAATCTCAGTTCTGATTTCAGGGAAATTACTATTGATGTTATCTCTATACCATTGATCAAGTGAAGGTGGATAAAGTGAATAAGAGTTTAGCCAATTAATTGCTGGGAAATGCCTTTGTCTTGCAAGACCTGCATCTAGACCCCAGAATACTTTAACAATACGTAAAGTTCCTTGACTAACTGGTTCTGAAATATCTCCACCAGGTGGCGATACTGCACCAATTACTGATACTGAACCATCGCCTCCTGCAAGAGTTTCAACACGACCTGCTCTTTCATAGAATTCTGCAAGACGGCTGGAAAGATATGCTGGATAACCTTCCTCACCTGGCATCTCTTCTAGACGAGAGGAAATTTCTCTCATTGCTTCAGCCCAGCGACTAGTTGAATCAGCCATTAGAGCCACATCATAGCCCATATCTCTGAAATATTCAGCAATTGTAATCCCAGTATATACTGAAGCTTCTCTTGCTGCAACAGGCATATTTGAGGTATTAGCAATCATAGTAGTTCTATTCATTAAAGCCTCTCCTGTTTTAGGATCCATAAGATGAGGGAACTCATCGAGAACCTCAGTCATTTCATTGCCACGCTCACCGCATCCAATGTAAACAACAATATCTGCATCTGACCATTTAGCCAGTTGCTGCTGAGTAACTGTTTTTCCTGAGCCGAATGGACCAGGGATTCCAGCAGTTCCACCCTTAGCAAGTGGGAAAAGGAAATCTAAAATCCGTTGACCTGTTTGCAACGGAACCTCTGGAGCATGCTTCTTAGTGAATGGACGAGGTGTTCGGACGGGCCATTTTTGCATCATCTGAACTTCAGTACCATCTTCGAATGTACAAACAGTTTGAGTTACGTTAAATTCTCCAGAATTAATACTCTTAATCACACCGGAAGTCCCAGGAGGAACCATAACTCTGTGTTCAATAGTTTTGGTTTCTTGGACTGTTCCAAGAATATTTCCAGAAGATACTGTATCCCCTACCTTAGCTGTTGCATTAAAGGTCCAAATTTTTTCTAAATCAAGTCCGTCAGCATCAACTCCTCTTTTGATGAAAACTCCCATGGTCTTCTCAAGTTCAGGTAAAGGTCTCTGAATACCATCATAGATTTTTGTCAAAAGACCAGGGCCTAGTTGAACAGACAAAGTCTGCCCAGTTCTAATAACTGGTTCACCAGGTCTAACTCCTGAAGTTTCTTCATATACCTGTATAACAGATTGGTCGCCGTGTAATTCAATGACTTCTCCCATCAAACCTTCGTCACCTACTCGTACAACTTCATACATTCGTGGCGATATGCCTACTGCGGTTACAACTGGTCCAGAGATGCGATAAATCACTCCATTTTCTTCACTCATATTTAATTCACTTCCTTTTATTTTTTTCTAGGATTTACTTCCACAAATCGACTCCTAGTGCCGACTTGATGGACTCTCGGAGGGTATTATCCTCTTCGGTCCCAATACCCAATACTGTGGGCGTGATACTTTCAGAAAGTTGTGTTCGCAATCTTTCTGGTAGACTTAATAGATCAGAATTATCAATTACAATAACTCCAACCTCTTTTTCATTTAATAATGACTTCATTGTTGAAGTTAATTCTTCTAGGTTTCCTGGATTATGTAATCTCAAAATACCTGCAAGTTGGAAACCGAGAGTGAAATCAAGAGAACCTACTACAGCTATTTCCATAATTATTCACCTCAAAAATCCATATGCGCTTCTAAAACCTCTGAAGTGAGGCCAATAGTCTTCCCGCGCACAAGAAGACGTAGATTTTGAATTTCAAGCACTTTACGCTCGATATAGTAAATTACGGGGAATGATGAAACTGGGTTGAGATACGCGAAACGCCTTAACATTGCGTGCCTTTTATGAGTCAGTAAAGATGCTATAGGATCTAGTGAGCCAGTTATATTCGACTGTTCTAGTGCATCATCAAATCCATCATCATCAAATGAATTACTGCGTCGAAGAGAATCGATTATTGCTTCTTGAGATGTTGCTTGAGATACCTGCACCATTACTGAATCTTGAATTCTTCCACCCTGAATAACCGTCTGTAAACGTTTGTCTGGAGAAATATTCTGACGTAGTTCACGGAATTGATTAATTATATTACGATGATCGATTTCAGTCCTGATATACTTCATTAGATGAATATTAGAATCTCTTCCTTTAGATACTTTCAACGCATGACCGTAATATTGTCTGTCTAATGCATCTTCCATCTCTTCAAGTGTAGCTTCAGAACCTTCTAATTTTGCTAATTCCTTGCCCCAAGGAGTACCTGACATAGCATTTGCAGCCTCAGCTACTGTCTCAGTAGTTCTAACAATTTCAAGCCATATTGAATTCATAGGATTCTCTGAAGGAAGTATCTGAGATTCGATTAGTTCATCAGAACAACCTCCATTCACTGCTCGAAGAACTGTCTTAGCCTTCTCATAAGCGAAACGATCAACATAAACCGAAACTATCGATTTAAGTGGCCCTTGGCAGAACCTCATTACTTCAGATAAGTCATTATCAAGATTGTGGAAAAGAGCTGCTTCTACAGCATCAGCTCCACTCATACGAGCTGAATAAATATCCATCTCATTTCGATATCCTAACTCACTGATACTTGCACCTATAGATTCCGGACCTAATTGCAATAATTGCCGCATACGAGTTGAATCGATCAGGGAGGCCTTACGAGCTTTAGCGCGAGCTGAAGCATTGTAAATATTCGAACGACCACTTACTACCCCTGACATATATTCACCTTTTAATTACCAAATAATGTTTTATTTACAGTGCCAAGATTAGATTTCCAAGCTTCTTCTAAACGACTATCAAAACGATAGTCAAGTACTATTGAACCGTCTTTAGATTCGAGGACAAATCCCCCCAACCCATCAACGTCATCACCGAGAGTAAAACTCCCGTTGTCAAGCGCTTTGCGGTCAGTCGAAACTGGGCGGAGAATCATGTCCTTCCCAGATTTACTTGCTTCAGCTAAAAGTGTATTCAAAATATCTGAACGACCATCAAGGTCGGACGCTGATACTGATGCACGTATTGACTCCCAAGTTTCATCTAATTCTTCGCGTTTAGCAATTAAAAGATGTTTCTGGTTAGCCTGTTTAGCTGATGCAACTACTTCTACTGACAACTGGGCGCTCTCTCGCTTAGCACGAGCTTTAGCGTTAGAGGATAAAGAGGAAGCTTCTGCTGTCGCCTCATCCTCAATTTGCTTTGCTTGTTGCTTAGCGGTAGCGATTATCGCTTCGGCTTCAGCTTTCGCTTGGGCCGCGATTTCGTTTGCTAATGCATCCAATGTCATTTCATTACACCTCGTATTTCAATTAATAATTTATAGAAAACCTACAAAATTCTGCTCAGAGCAAGAATAGTGCAAGGAATCCGAAAAGAACAATAGTCTCAGGTAAAGCTGTGAAGATTAGTCCGTTAACGAACTTACTACTATCTTCTGCAATCATTCCTACAGCTGCTGCACCTATTGGTCCTTGGCTTAAGCCAGTTCCAATTCCTGCTAAACCTAGTGCTATCCCAGCACCTATGTTCGCATATGCCTCCACCGTAAAGGTATTTGCTTCAGCCTGAACGCCACTAGCAATCATTACAACTGACGATAATGCTAACAACATACTTATTCCACTCATTTTATTTTTCATATTCATATTTTTTTTCCTCCGTTTTTTTCTAAGCATAATAGCTTGGAATGTGATATCACTCTACCTCCACGTGGCGAGTGCGGAAACCAAAAGGCAAAAATACCTCTCCGCTTGAATCATAATATTGCCTCATCCATTCAACAAAATGAAGCCTTGCTGCATGAATATTAGGGCTGAATACACCGAGACCCCATGCAAAGAATTGAACGGCTAGCCAACCTATAAAGAAAACTGGGAACAATAAAATATCGTCTTGTAAAGCATCTTTCATTGGATCCCACAACATATTCCCTGTCTCAGCTATCTTAACCCCGACAATACCTACTGCGAACAGACGCACATAAGAAATTACTGAAGGCATCATCCCAATCGCTTCGATTGGAGCTAATATCAGACTTATCGCGAAAGGTATGCCATGATAGTTATACAGAGTCCATATTAGAAGGACTACTGCTGATAAAGCGATCATTGCACCCGGTAGCATCATTGATTCAGCCTCATCTGGACCAAGATAACCGTATGAGAACATGAACCCGCCGATGAGTAATACAACCCATACACCATGCTCAAAAAATGCTGCTAATAAACCAACATGGCCATGATCAGTACCATAGAACAAAACATCCCTAAATCCAATTAATCTACCGAATATAATATGGATAAATCCTAGATAGATTGTCAGTATTATTAAATCTTCGAGATTAGTTGTAACGCGATGGAAAGGATAAGCCAATTCAATACCGAATGGTAGTGATTTATGCCAAGCATGATAATTATTAGATGAGGATAAAGCGGCGTCAGGATACAAGAAAGAAAGAGCTTCAGCAGGATTATGATGATGAGGATGAATTATCTCCCACCCTGCGAATTCAGCGTAAAGATAACCAAATCCAAAGGTCCCTATTCCTATGTAGATGAGGAATTTTCCACCTAAGTTCATCATTTCATTCGAACCTGCACGGCTCATAATAAGCGCGCCAAGAGATATAGTAATCAGACCATACGCCATATCTCCAAGCATCATTCCAAAGAATATTGGATATGTCACAAACATGAATAAAGTAGGATCAATTCTACCGTATGCTGGTCTTCCCACTGCATCAGTCAGCAATTCCATTGGTTTGCTGAGTTTTCTATTTTGATATGAAATAGGAGGCATTTCTTGATGGTGAGAATGGTCAGAATGTCCATGACCTCCTCCACCTGACTTCATTACGAACGGGGATACCTCGGTATACAGGCAAGATTCTGAAAGCGCAGATTGTATCTCCTCTGAACGAGACATTTCAATCCAACCATCGATAAAGAATGCATGTTCAGAAACTGCAACTTTAACTGGCGCAGTTAAGACATCATGCTCCCTTTCTAATAATTCTAAACCACATACTAGAGATGACCCGAATTCATTAGTCCACGAATCTATTTCCATAGATAATGATGATTTTTCAGCCGATAAAGAACTTATTTGCTCACGTACTTCAGATAATAACTGAATAGTATCTCCTTGGAGGTTAGTTGGGACATTAATCGCTTGGAAACCAGATTCATTCAGCAGAGATTGAGTGTCATTAGAGTCACTATTTCTTACAAAGACTGCGATTACTTTTGTTTTATTGGATAAACCATCAAAGAAAAGACTGTCAGAAGTTATCTTTTCGGCTACATCTAAATCAGTAACGGTTCCAACGAATGAAGAAAGTTCGGAGTAACCGAACAATAACTCTACATCCAAAGTAAGAGATGAAAGTAATTCAAGAACATCTGCTTCCTCTGACAAAGATGACAAACGATTTTCTACAGTATCAAGTTGCGTACTTTTCTCAAGTAACGATTCTACTGCACCTGGTAATGAACCATCGAGCTCTGAGCGAACCTTACTAGCGGATACTGGTTTTTGAGGACCAGAAACATCAACAAGAGATGCAGCAGAACGTAGTTTCGACAAACTCTTACCTACAGTTTCTGCCTCTTCTTTGGGAGTACCTAAACTAAATCCATCATCTGAGCCATCGTATTCAATAAAATGCAAGGCATTTAGTGCAGCTAAAGTATCGATTACTCCATCGATCATGTCTTTACTGCCAGCAGCGAGTAAACGACCCATCTGCTGAGTTTTAACTTGAGACATAATTTTAAACCCCTAACTTCACTTCAAAATTAATTACGGAATGCATCTAATACGACTTTTACAGCTTTTTTACGATTTTTATTCCCTGAGTCATGGATGCTTTTCTCTGCCACATGCCCATCACTTGAAACTACATCTGCTTCTGAGCCAGCACTCTCACGGGCTGTTGAAATCAAATCTTGTGCATCAGACTCAGAATTTGAACGACCTGAAGCCATAATTTCAGATGCTTTTTGTCTGGATTGTGAAATTATTGAAGATGCTTCTTTTTTAGCATCAGATAGCGTCTCAGTTGCCGCAATTTCTGCATTTTTTATTGCACGTAGAATATCTTCCCTAGCCATACTCAGCACCTATATATTATTCTCGACCTAAAATAAGTATATGATAATAACCGATGAGCAACCTAAACTGCATCACGTCAATACCTTTGACATTAACACCAGTACTTACAAAATACCTGTATCTTTCGCGACACAATATGGATACCGAGACTATCGGTGAGAAAGATTGGGAAGAGCTCCAGAAAAATCTTGAAGCGACGATACCAGTTTATGATAAAATAAATCGTTTTGCAACATTGGGACAAGTCTCGAAATGGAGAAAAATGGTGAGAGATAGATTACCTGAAGAGGGTTCACTATTGGAAGTAGGGTGTGGGCCAGGTAGTTTCGCTGAAGAGGTAGAAGGAATGGAACTTACTTGTCTAGATCCAATATCTGAGATGCTTCGAGTTGCTGAACCAAGAGTTAATTCGATTAGAGTTTCAAAAGGTTTCCCCAAAGCTAAATTCGTTGAAGGAAAGGCTGAATCACTACCATTTGAAGAAAATACATTTGATGCAGTTTGTACCCTTTTCTCATTCAGAGATTGGTATGACAAAAGGAAGGGTTTGAGTGAGGTATACCGTGTATTAAAACCAGGGTCATCAATAGTCATTGTAGATCCTGCGAAAATAAACAAGATCCATGGATTACTTGGATGGCTTTGGATGAGAACATGGGTAGGCAGTTATGCCAAAATAGTCTGTAAACAAGATGATCACCCTTGGAAATGGCTAACAAAGACATATGTTCATTTTGGAACTACTAAAGATTATTTAAGAATGTTAGAAGAAGTCGGTTATACGAATTCTCGTGCTAAAATAATATTCCCTGGTATGGCAACCATATGGCAAGCAGAAAAACCAAAAGAATGATTGATATTCAGAAGATAAAGAATAAATTCCTACAAGTAATTGCTCTCCAAACAAAAGGCTTAGTAAATCTATTAAATATTAAATTAATTACCCAATCAGGAAATCTTAGAATATAACTACCAAAAATAAATGACCTTTTTGAATTACGCATTACTTTACCCATTTGTTTATTCCAGCGCGACTCATATTCTGATAATGAAATTCCATTATTCAAATGTTCTGAAATTACCTGCCCTGCTATCCTTCCACCTATCATAGCAATTGTAATCCCTGCACCGTTTGATGGGAGAACCATCCCTGCAGAATCACCAACAAGAACATAATTCCCTTTAACGAAGGTCTTAATTGTCCCAGACATTGGTAATGACCCTGCCCCAGTAAAACTTATTTCACCATTATAGCGATTAACGAAATTATCAGTTAAGTCATTCAAGTTTTGACCTTTCGAAAACTTATTTTGAATACCCACTCCTATGTTAGCCCCTTCTTTTTTAGGGAACATCCAAGCATATCCACCAGGTGCCATTGAACCAAAATGCAATTCAACCGCATCTCCAAAATCACCATCCATTAATACAAACTTAACAGGAATTTTTAATCCAGATTCATTCCAAAAAGATTTCCTAAGTGGGTCATTATGCCCACCAGCACCAACTATTACTTTAGCATTGAATACTCTGCCATCTCTTAATTTAACAGAATTCTCATCAATTGAATCAACTCTTGAATTCACTAAATATTCAGCACCTTTTGACTTGGCAAGTTCGACTAGTGCCTCATCATGAACTACACGATTAAGCATAAAGCCCTCAAACGGGTAACGGAGAGGTTTCCCTGACGGAGGGACAAGAAACATTTCAGAAGTCTCCCTAGATATTGCTGATGGAGGAGTTTGTAATAGATCATCAATATCTGGAACATCTGGGCATAAACGAGTCATTTCTTCATTGGTTGGTACCAACTCACCACATTGTAGAGGAGTACCTATAGGGTCGCGCCCATCAATAACTAATACCTCACACCCCCCTTCTGCAACATATCTCGCGACTGTTGAACCTGCAGGACCACCGCCGATTACAATAACTTCCCAATCTTTCTTTAAACTCATTTATTCACCTTAGAGCTTCTGACTAAATATTATTTTTTTCTTGTACGAGATCTCTTGGCAACTTCCGACATTAAATTTCGTGCAATACTCGAAGGTAATGTTTCTAATTGAGACAAAGCTCTATTCACATGATTTTCAATTAATTGTTCAGAATACTCGAAAGAACCCGCAGATGAAAGTAAAGAAACTAATTCACCCCATCTGTCATCAGAAAAGTTTTGTAAAATATCAGCTAACTGTTCTCTTTCGATTCCATGCAACATTGTTAATGCATGAATAATTGGAAGGGTCATCTTACCTTCATGGACATCCCCCCCTCGAGGCTTACCCATATTTTCATCACCCGTTAAATCAAGTAAATCATCAACAAGTTGGAAAGCACGTCCAATTTCCCATCCAAATTCTTCTAGAGAAGTTATCACCTCATCAGATGCATCAGCAACAATTGCAGCACAAGCACAAGCAGTTGCAAAGGGACCTGCAGTTTTACCGTCAATAATAGAATAATAATCTTCAGGAGTGGTTGCAAGATTACCAATATGTTCATGCTGAAGCAACTCACCTGAAGCTATGTTAGCACAAGTATTTGCCATTTTCTCCACGATTTTAGCCTCATATTTGCCACCTAAACCAAAGCCTAAAACAAATAGATAATCACCTCCAATTATACCATGGGCCAAACCATGAGATGCGTGTAAAGTCGGTTTCCCTCGACGTGTCTTTGAAAAATCATAGATGTCATCATGAACTAAAGTAGCCGTATGTATCAATTCTGCTGCTAAAGCAAGATCCATAACCTTAGAGATATCTTTACCTCCAGCTGATTCAAATGCCAATAGTGTAAGAACGGGGCGGTATCTTTTACCACCAGCAAGTAACACCTCACGTGCTAAAGTCATAGCTGGAGCCTGTTTACTAGACATTTTTTCCTGTACAAAATCTTCTAATGCTTCTTCGACAATATCTCTCCTTTTGCCGAGTTGTCGTTGAGTAGATCTGAGAGAGACCATGTAACTTCAATACACGATGGAAGGGGTCGCCTATATCAATAAGTGTCTAGCCGGTTGGATTGAGTACGATACGTGCTCCCTCCCCTCGAGGTGGACGCGCTTATGGAAAGAATACAATTTGGAACCCTATCTACACCATCATGCCCAGTCGATTCTTACATTGAAAAATTCTTGGAATCCAGTGAAGCACCGGAAATACAAGTCGATTGTAAACAATATGATTCTTTAACAAAAGCACTAAGTAATCTTGAAAAGGGAAAATTAGACTTATTGGCATTGCCTGCAAGAATTTTACACGGTAAACAATTAAAAATGCATCAAGCGAACTGCGAAGTTCTTGGTGCAAGAACTCCGAGAACACCAAATATGGTTCTTGTTTCGGAAAATAAAATACAATACCAACCAAAATCAGGGATTATTTTGTCAGAATCAACATTGGTCCGAAGACAATTAAGAAGATCACGGAGAGGACTTAGAGTTTTATCGCCGAAAGCATTCATAGAGATAGAAAAAAGAGAAAAAAATTATGAAAATGAATTAGAAATGTATTCATGGATGGAAACTCTAAGAGAAAATAAAGAAATAGATGGATATGTCATTCCAAGAGTTATTTATTCAACATTAAATATTAGTGAGAGAAGACATACTTTACTCCCTGACCCTCATAATTTAGGGGATGATCATTTCTTACCAAGTCCATATTCCGACCTAGTAGTAATCATAGGGAGGAAAAAATACCCTAAGAAAATAACTAGTTTATTTTCAGAAGTTGAGGGAGAAACTATGTGGAGAATACAAGATTATTTCATAGGAGGAGTAGATGAGAATCATTTAGAAAATATAGGAATGCTAACTAGGCATAGAAAAATGAGTACTCTCATGACATTAGCAGAGAAGCATAAGGACTTGACAATGGAACAAGCATTCCATAATTCAGAAGGTGAAGCTACTACAAATGAAGTATTAGTAGAATTCAGAATTGAAACTATATCTAATGATGGAAGAAGAACTATTGCAGTAGACAGAGTAGTCCCATACTCAAAATATGAGATAGCAATGGTCGCAACAGAGAAAGATTGGAGAATGGTAATCGAAAGAGCAAAAACGGATGGCATCGATTTTTTCAATAATTAATTATGGCTTTCTTAGTTAAGGGCTAAAAAAGACCTTGATTCATTGATTTATACGCAATCAATATCATACAGTATAATTCTCGACTGCATAGAGGAGAGTAGTTTGCAGGTTGACCAAGTACAGTTAGATGAACTCTACAGATCTCGTTTGATGCCACTTAGGCAGAAAGCTGAAGATGCTGGACTAGGTAAATCTGGCTCAGTAGAAGTCCTCAGAGCCAGATTAATTCAGAATAAAGTACTCATTGATTTAGATTTATCATGGGATGGAATACAAGCTATGCCACATAAAGAAATTGGAGAAGTTCTGAAAATATTTGGAATCAAATCATCCGGTTCACACAAAGAAAGAAGACAGAGATTATGGTTACATCTGAATTTCGATTCAAGAAGAATGACTATTGAAAGATTAGCAGAATTAGATCGAGAAAAATTACATGAAATGTGTCTCTATTTAGAATTACCACTAACTGGAAACAGAACTGTATTAATGGGTAGAGTCGCAGGAGTTTTGACTAGTCAAGCCAATGGTTGGGGGAGAATAAAAAGAAGCTTGAGAAGAAGAGGGATTCCAAATATTAAAAAAGAAACTGGAGAAGAGAAAAATATAGAGCATAAACAAAAAGTAATTCAAATTACAGACTTAAAAGAAAGTAAATTGACAAATGAAATTATGTTTGATGACATCTCCAATGCTGCTTTAGAGGATGCTTATGATTCTCTGATGACTGGTTTTGAAGATGAAGACTTCACGACTCAGGGAGATATCCTAACAATCCAAGCGAGAGTAGAGGATTTAGATAGAATGATTGGTACTATCATAAGAAGCCATGAGGGTTTATGGGGCGATAAAGAAGTAGATTTGCTACTCAGACTTGCGATAAGAAGAGGTTGGCCATTAACTAATGAAAGAGTGAGAGAAAAGCTTGCCTCAGTAGCGACCAATATCGCTGAAATAAAAGGAGCAGAAATGGGAGAATCTAATAAAAATATGACCCATGACCAAGACGCTCTAAAGAGAGTCAGAGATAAATTACTAATCGTTGAAAAAATAATTTCAAATAATAAAAAATCAATCTAGAATCTGGAAGAACCCAAATCTTGGCTCAATGATTTGACATTTGATATCTCTTAAATCTTCTATTGCATCTTCGGATAGTTCCCTAGAAAATCCTGCCTCAACGCATGAAAGTACAATAGAATCATATGGAATTCCATCAGGACTAGATGAATTTCTTACAGCATTAAGAATAACATCTTCGACGTCACCTTTAGGTTCAGATTTGGGGACATCTGATTTATTTTCTGATTCAGGAGAAGAAAAAGTATTCAATGAATTATCTTTTTCAATATCATTCCCAGAAGGGGAAATCATATTATCAATTTCACTATTAGAATTTAATGCCATAGAAAGTCCTTGTAATACTCCTACTTTGTAACTTTCAGGATCAAAATCACTATAGTGACCTTTAGCAAGAATCATACCTTCAATTAAATCTAATGGAACACCTGCTGATTTTAATGCCTCAGAGTTATTATCTGAACCTAGCGATGCTGAATATGCAGCCAATCTCCTCAAAGTTGCTTCAGAAGTTTCAACTAGCCAGTTAACATAAACAGGTCTCTCAACTATACAAAATTCTTCAGCTCGAAAGGAAGTAAAAATCCCTCCATCATCACTTTCAAACCACCTCGCACGGCCAATCATCATCATCAGATACCTATCACCTGACTCAAATCTTGCGAGTAGTTCTTCAGCATCAGCATGTAGTTCAGGTTGGAATTGAGCTATCTGAAATCGATGAATGCCGCCTGTAGCATCTCTTAAATGACCATTATAGTTAGGACCATTATCACCTTCTCTCCTTTCAAATCTATCAATTACGCCTCCAAAAATTGCACGATTTACTTTAGCACCTAATTTAGTAATAATAAACGAAGGGTCGTATTCCCCAACACCTTCCAAAGGAAGATTAGCATCCGAATACTCCTGAGCGAATATACGAATCGCGCTCTGTCTTCTTGCTCTCGTCTGATTCATCATAGAAGCACCCCCCATTCTTTAACCACGATATTCGCAGTATCTTCATTTGATACTGAATCAAAGTTGACATCTTCAGCAAGAATCATTGCTCCTTGTTCATCAACTAGTGAACGACCGTTAATCACAACCTTTCGTGCCAAACTTTTACCTCTAACCTCAGAAACAAAATCTTCTTTTCCTCTCTGTGATATTTTCTCTTTAACCATTTCTTGAGACATCCCTAAAAACTCCTCTGATGGTTCTTTTGCTAAAATTAATGATGCATTGTGAATACCATTATCAATTACAAATTTTAATCGAAGATCTTCGACTCCATGTTGTGCACCATGATCTAAACAATTACTATCCCTTAGAATTCTTCGACATTCAGGGCATCTTTCTATAATCCCTGAATCAGGTCTTACAGCAACTATCGTACCTCTTGTTTTAATCCCCCTTCGTGAACCACTATTTACTAAATCAGATAATTCTATTTCAACCCAATGTTGTTCAGGGTCTATTGCTTCCCATGGCGCATCAGTTAAGTTACTGATCTGATCAATATTATCGACAACAAGATCTGGTGAACCTTGCCAAAATTGAACTCGAGCTCCTGTTAAATGAAGGAAATCCCCTGGTTTCGGATTCATATCACACCAAGCAGTAAGACGGCAACGCCCAGTAGGGTCCATTACATCTCCACTACGTACTATCTTCTCTTCCCCCTCGGAATTAGTAAATGAACGAGATTGCCAAGATTCAACTTGGACTGTGGTAATTATATCTTTCATGCCATTTCTTAAATCACCAATTTTTGAGGTTGTTGCTTTGGATAATTCTTCAATACTGGCAAAGTTATTATCATGATACTTCTCAATTTTAGTTCTATCATTAATATTTACTTCAGGTGTTTCCCTAAATTTCCTAATCATTGCACCTTCAACTTTTACAAGATCTCCTACTTCATGATTAATTGGAACCCACGAAAGAAAACTTATTTTCCCAGAAGAATCAGCAAAAGTACCTCGGAATATATCTAGAGACCCACTACCATCTTTCTTGACTATAATATCTGGTTTAAGAGAAATAATTCGAGCAAGAAGATTCACATATCCCTCATTCTCTGAAGCCTTTTCGATAGTAACTGGTTCATCACTGAGAGTTGGTACTGCTGGTCCACCCTCTCTAAGAACAGTTACTCTGCTACCACGATTAATATTAATCGAACGTTTATCATTCCATTCATTTACCGATACACCCTCTAATCTAACTACAGAGTTAGGTGCAAGATTTTCCGAATGAGCCCCCCAATCTTTGA
>CAXDMJ010000014.1:0-28986 GCA_963990035.1 uncultured Candidatus Poseidoniales archaeon
TGGAACGATTATTGGAGCCAATGAATACTTTGCCTGGATTTATCTTGATCCATTGAATATCCAAAATCATCACTCCTAAGAATCAATTTCTCCTGTTTGTATTGACCATTGAGAGGCATAAACATTATTATTTTCTACTAACACATCATGTGTTCCACGCTCTACTATAACACCATCAACTAAAGCAATAATTTCATCAGAATTTCTTATTGTTGCTAATCGGTGAGCGACTGCAATGGTGATTCTATTTTTAGAATCATTTGAACTACCGAAAAGAGATTGTTGAATCCTCTTTTCAGTCTCAGCATCTAAGGCGGCACTAGCTTCATCTAAGATAAGAAGATCTGGATTATTGAGGAGTGCGCGTGCTAAACTAATACGAGCTCTTTGACCACCTGAAAGCATAACTCCCCGATCACCAACCATAGTATCAATTCCTTCAGGAAGTTTAGATGTGAATTCCCATGCACCTGCAGTTTCTAAAGCAATCTTAATATCTTCATCTGTAGCATCGCGAGCATAAGCAATATTTTCACGTAATGTGCCAAAGAATAAGAATGGTTCTTGAGATACAAAACCAACCCTATTCCGGATAGATTTGATTGAATATTCATTAATATCAATTCCATTAATTAGAATCTTACCATTCTGTGGTTCATAAAACCGTTCAACTAATTTTAGTATAGTACTTTTGCCAGCGCCAGTATGCCCCATAACTCCAAGAAAATTACCGGACGATACATCGAAAGAAATACCATTCAGAACATTACCTTCAGATGTCGGATAAGAAAATGAAACATCATCAAAAGAGAGTGATGTTATTGGCCCATCAAGTTCGATTGCTCCTTCTTTATCATAAATTGAAGGTTCTAAATCGATTATAGCGAAGACTCTTTTTGAAGATGCCTCACCTTTTTGTAATTGATTAAGAAGCATCCCTAAAATAAACATAGGCATTGTCATTCTAGTTGAGATTAGAAGAAATGTTACAAACTGACCAACAGTAATTTCACCTGAAGCCATAACCCAACCACCTGCTGAAACTAACAGCCCGAAAGATAATCCTGCAACCATATAGATCCCCGGAATGAATCGATTTCGCACAAATGCTGCCTCAATGGATTGATCACGGTAATCACCACTCTGTCGACCAATTCTAGAACTTTCAAATGCGGTAGCATTGTAAGCTTGTACCACAGTAATACCTGATAATACATTCTCTAATATTGCAACAATCCCACCGGTACTTTCCCTGGTCCTTCGATATTTGCGCTGAACCCTAGTAGAAAACCATATTACCATTGGAACAATTAGAGTTAAAGGGGCAAATAAAACTAGAGCAAGAGTAGGTGACATCCAGACCATTATTCCGAATGCAGTTGCAAAAGTCATAACTAAACGAATCATACTAGTACTTGCGTCGGAGATTATATCCTCTAACTGAGCAACATCGGCAGATAATACAGACATCAAGTTACCAGTTTGTCTAGTTTCGAAATATGATGCTTCCATAGCCATTAATGAATCAGTAGCATCCATCCGAATATCATGCTGGGCCATATAAGCAGTTGATTGCCATAACTGGTTACTGAACCCTTGAAATACTGCAAGACAAGTGAAACATAATAAAATTAAAAATCCAAAACCAAACTCAATAGAGTTCATCGGACCTAAGGAAGGGAGAATATCAGATGTGACAAATCTTTCAATAGTTGCATCGGTAAATGTTCCATCTCTATAATAATCAGCAGCCATTCCTATAGCAATGAATGGAATCAAGTCAAATGCTCTAGCGATAGCATTGGTTAATATCCCACTCAATGCTCTCTTCCAATATCTCTTGATATAAGGGACAACTCTCCAAATCTTACGCCCAATAATTTGCTTCTCATCTGATAAATCAGATTGATCTTTACTTATTCCAATTTGACCAGATGAAACGGAACCCTGCTTGTCAGACATAGTTTAACGCAGGGGGAAAGGTGTTTCAATATGACAGTAACAAAGTTACTGATTATTATGGTGCGCCCGCCGGGATTTGAACCCGGGACATGAGGTTGGAAACCTCAGGTGATAACCCCTTCACTACAGGCGCGATGCTCGTCCGAGCATAGGACCTTTCTAAACTAATTCGGTTACATCTGTTCAAATGTTAGGAGCTTATCCGAGAGATTATGCTCGTACGTCAGAGGTTAGGTATTATCATTATGATTTTCTTCTTACCGATAAATGGACCATTGTTAAGGTGGGGATTTGAGGAATTAAGCGGTTCACCATTACCATTTGGCGATTTTTATTTTTTCACTCTCTGTGTTTTGATGTTTTTATCGGGAGGAGTAATGACATTTACTCCAAAACTAAAATTCCCTAGTCAAGAATAGATTTTTTTGGGCCAATTGAAATTAATATTTGTTAGTATTTCAGAAACTTCCTTTTCAGTATATCCATTATGAATTAATTCTTTAGATAATTGATGCGTTCTTTTTGGTATTGTCTTTGGCCCAAGTACTGCTCCGGGCCTATTTGGATCATCTAGAAAATCGGTTTCCATACCCCAAAAAGAATTACATTTACCAATGCTTTCAACAATCTTTGAGATACTACCTTTCCCAACACTTACTGTTGCAGTTAATCCATGAGTAAACTCTTCACTGATATCAGCAGGAGCATAATGCCTAATTGCAAGATATCTAGGCAAATTTGCTTCATCACAAAGTTTAGCCAACTCTGAATATGTTTTTTCACCATTATCTTCAACATGTAACTGTATACTTATTTGCGCTTGACTTGCAAGTTTCATAATTTCGAGTAATAATTTATTAGACGAATTCCAAATATTTTCATCTACCGGATAATGAGGTCTACCTACCTCCCCTAGACAAACTGCATCACCTGAGGAAATATATTTAATTGCGAGTTTGACAGCTTGGAGATGTAATGAGGTAGATTTCTCTAAACCGAGAGTATGAATTTGATTTTCCCAAGCCACAGGATGAGGACCGAGAATTACTGAAACTGATATCCCAAATTTATTCCTTACTTCTCTAGCCATATCAAGAGTGTCTTCATATGCCAATCGGTATTCTGATAATGAGATTGGAAGATTAGAAAAATTAGGTTTGTGGACTAAATTAATAGCAGTTCCACCTGAAATAACAAAATCATTAACTGCATCAAGAAAACGATTATTTCGATCAAGATGCATATGTTGGTCTAAGATTGGCCCTACCCAGCGGCCGTCCTTAAACATCAATCTCACGCCAGTGCGCCTTCATCGTCTAGTTGAGATGACCAATATCTTATAGCCATCTGTGCTATTCTTTTCGAGGTTTGTTTAAGGATAATCCCATGACCATTATTGAATAATAAAATAGTACATTTATGTCTATCAGCATTTATCCTTAAAGCACCTATTCGTGTATCATAATTAATTTCAGAGAATCTATCTGCAGCTAAATCCATCAATACTGCTCTACCTATTGAAAATCGGATTATCATTTCACCAGTATCTAGGATCAACCATTCATCAGACATTCCCAAGGTAAGTAATAATTCTTGGACTGCTAATCTAGCAACCTCACTTCTCGAAATCCCATGAACTAAAACTGAACCTTCAGGCTCAATTACAAGTGTTGCATGAGGGTTTTCATGGATTATCACTACATATTCTCCAGATATCACACCTTTAGCTAAAGTTACAGCCTCATCATGATTAATAGGATCTGATGGAGTGAAACGAAAAGTTTGTGTTTCAATATCTAAATTTATTTTTTGTTCGTCCATATTTATTCCTCCGGAGTTATTAGTTCTATATCTCCACATGAACTAATTGCCGTCTTAATCGAAGACAACCAAGCCTGATGGATAGGGACCAACAAAGTAGTCTCCTGCGCTTTACTATCATCAACCCTACTATTGTGTAGGTCTCTTAATGCACCTCTTATTCTTGAAGCAAATCTAGCATCTCTCAAAGCCATTAATTCCTCGGAAATGCCGCGCTGCTCCTCTAGCCACCATGTCAATGCAGATGCTGAGGCAGCACCTAAATCAGCATTAACCTCTTTAGAAGAGGAGACGAGTGATATCGCGTTTTTTCTCATCTTCTTCCAACGTCGTCCAGTTGTCAAAGTAAGAAATAAGTTCGAATAAGTCACTTGTTGGTCTGCACTATTAATCTGCCAATCAACCCATTCTTCATCTTCAAGACTGGGTTCAATAGCATAAACTGGCATCCCCCCCCTAGAATTTTGAGCATGTAAAAGTAAACGTATCTGTTCTGGATCTGGTATAACAGGTCCATCTACTTCTAATTCATTGAGATCACTCATTAGCCGACCAAGTACAGTGCCTGATGCAATAGCTGAATCTCGATGAATTCCGGGACTATTTTTCTCTTGCTCGGCTTCGTCAATCCATGATTTCAAATCATTTGATGTTGTAAGGAAAGCGACTCCATCAAAATTAGAATGAGACCTTAATTTAGATGGCATGCGCAAACATGGTATATGTGGCCAAAATATGATTTTACCACCATCTGGATCCTCAAAATTGAATTCCTCCCAAACTAGTTCTGGCATATCCATGACCCTCCGAAAGGGTACTCTGGATTGAATACAACGGTTCGAAAACTAGATGATATCACTAAAACAATATGATGGTTTCAAGTTTGATGAGGGTTTGAGAGGCTTTGATAGACATGGATGAGGCCTACTCTACAGAACCTGTAATACAACTAAATGAGGTGTTCCCAGGAGACACAAATGCCCTAGACACATTATTCGGAGGTCGATTAATGGCAATAATGGATACTGCTGCTGGTATGGCAGCATCTAAGTTCGCTCATAGGAATTTTGTAACAGTATCTGTAGATGCATTAAAATTTAGAAGGCCTGCATATCAAGGAGATGTAATTCGCACTACTGCAAAAGTAGTATGGACATCCCCGCGAACAGCAGGTATTCATGTGATATCATGTAGATTATCTAGGTCTGAATGGGTTGGAGAAGAAATTTGTTCTGGCTTCTTTTTCATGGTAGCGATTGATAGAGATATGAAAGCAATTAATATACCTCAGTTTGAGCCAGAAACTGAAGAAGAAAAAGAATTATGGAAATCTGCTCAAAAAGCTAGAGATGCAATGAGTTGAGGGTGGACATAGTAGCCTTCACCGTTCCTTTCAACAAGGGATAGCCAGTCGGATATTTGTGCCTGTACTCAATATTGCCTTTGTTGGCTCTGAAAATCTTGCTAGAAGTATTGCTAAAAAAGGAGATGTAAGAGATATAGAATCATACGTATTCAAAGAAGAAAAGGATGGAGTTACTCAAATTTTATCATTACTGAGGCCATTAAAACATCCTGAAAAAATTAGACCTTTACTTTCAGTTCTGAATGTCGCTAAAGTTGGAATTATTGAAGTTTCAAAAATAGATGCATCATTAGGAGAAATTTGTGTAGCTTTTGGCTGTGCAGAAATAAAAAAGGGGATTATTATTATCAATCCTGAAATTGGAGGTTGGGTAGATCCAGATCAAGTTAAAATGATTATCGAGCAATCGGGATTGAGAGATTGGGAATTATATGAAAAAATTCCAGATGAGCATAGTATTCGTGAAAAATTATTTTCCCTAATGGAAGAGATTAAAGAAAATAATAATTCTCTGATTATCCCTGTAGATCAGCATTTCAATGTCAAAGGTGTAGGTTTAGTAGCAATTGGTTACGTCCAATCTGGTTCGGTATCAAAACATGACACAATACAAGTTCTTCCAGTTGGAGAAAATGGAATAGTCCGAAGTTTACAAGTGATGGATGATGATGTTGATATCGCTATATCGGGAGATAGAGTTGGTTTAGCAATAAGGAATCTAAGGGAAGAAGCTCTGCATAGAGGTTGTATGATTATTCATTCTGATTCTGAAGCATTAGTAAAGAATACTACTTCTACTTTTGAAATCAAAATGGCACCGTTTCAAAAACGTAATTTAGAAGTCGGAGATGTAATACATGCTGCGGTGGATATGCAATTTATTGTTGGAAGAATAAAAAGTAAAGAGAATACTACAATAGGAGTAGAATGGGAGATACCTCTTTGGACAAGATTGACAAACAGTCCTCCAATAATTATTACCCAGTTAGATGCAACTCCTATGCGTATTATAGGAACGGCAATTTTGGAAAAATCGGCATAGTCAAAAACATCGTCGAAGAGGCCTGATTATGTGGTCAACAAACCGAGTTATTATATCGTCAACGAGTAACTCACGGGTTGGATGCACACGTTCGGGCGTAATGCCCGACCGGAAGAGGGAGAGTCGGCACTGTTCGGCAATCTGTCTTTGGTTGGGGTTAGAGGTAAGTTTACGATAACAATTACCCAGCGTCAGCTAGTCTTATCGAATCAAATGAAAAAAGGAATTAGGTTAGATTTAGCATCTATTTCTAGAACAAGAAGTATTGATACTCCTAAAATCCCAGGAGGCGTTGTATTATGGGGTTCTGCTGCTTGCTATCTTGGCGCCACAATTCTAATTCCACCTTTAGGATATGTTGTATCTTTGATAGGAGCAGGATCAGCACTTTCACATTTCATATTCAAAAATCCAGCATTAGTTATCGAAACTAGTATAGGTGATAAACACCTCATTCAATCGAAAATAAATGATCAAGAAAATTTATTAAAAATACAAATGATGATTGAAAAGGTGCAAAATGGACAATCAGTAGAAGAAGCAAAAGTATGCTTAGAACGAGAATTCAAATCACGACGAAATATTACTACTGAACCTAGAGGATTACTTAAGGCACCTGATATCAGTCATGAAGATTTGAATATTAATAATCAAATTCAAACCTCTGATGTTTCAATTTCTAGAAATCTAATAGATGCAAATGAAATCGAATTAGAGATGAAAAGACAATTATTTCTACCATCAGAGCAAATAAAAGATACCAATGTTGGTTCTTATCAAATTACTAATTCTAACCCATATGACGAATCTGAGAAAAACTCAGCATATGAACAAACGTGGGGTAGAAATGAACCTGAATGGTATAATGAAAAACCTCCTAATGATCATGTAGGTTTAGATCAGGAAGAGCCAATTGAAATTATGGATACGAATATGTTTGGATTTGGTTCTGGAGGAATGTTTGACTTTGAACCTGCGGCCTCTTCATCAAAAGAACCCATTAATTATTCACCACCTCCATCACAACAAACGCACTCCGCTCCCGAACAATATATTGAGCAAAACAATAATCAAACAAATCCAATAGGTTCAATATTTGGGGAATATAATTCAGAACCTGAAATTCCAAATAGGCAGATATCCAGTGCAGAAATGATTAAAGTAGCTAATGGATTAAAACGCAGCCCTATGAATGATAATTATCAAAATAATCTAACATTACCAGCACCTACGGATGAAGCAGTAAGAATTGAATGCAAGCCAGGACTAGTAAAAAGAGCGAGGGCTCAACAATCTTTACAGAGGAAAGAAAAAATTCGAGCCGCATTACCAGCACCTACAGATTTAGGAGAATATCCTGGTCTATCTAAACTTTCTAACTCACTAAGTGACGGTCGTTTAGTGCTAAGAAACCAACCAATAAGACAGAGGAAATTCGGATTCATAGAGAGGATTTTACTTCCTAGATCTAGAACTTACCCTAGAGAAAATATGAACTATGCTGAAGAATATGGAGACCCCGATGGTTTGGATGTAAATGGATACTCTCAATTCCAAACGAAACAACGTCTGAGAATAAGAAGTGACCAAGAACATCAGGCAGATGTCTCAAATAGAATTAGAAACACAAATATTCCTGAAACCTCATCTGGAGTAGACGTATTACATAGAGTAGTAGATAGAGTAGCAAGAGAAGAAGAACATAGTCCAACAATATTAGTTAATGATGGGCCTTTACTCAGATTTAACCAAATGCGTAGAACATCAAATAAAGATGATTCAGGACATCTAAAGGGCATTAGAAAGTTAGAATAGTTACAAACCTACAATTCTTCTATATCTATCCACTCTAGCATGATATGAACCACGTTGAATTTTAGAAAGACTTGAACAACCTAAACCTCCGATTGTAAAGGATGCTGTTACTGTAGCATGAACTAAAGCATTACGAATAACTTCAATATCATTTAATGCACCGGGTCTACCAGAGATATTAGCTAAAAATGCTCCTGCAAAAGAATCCCCACATCCTGTAGGATCCACAATATTACTTATTGGATAGGCAGGTAAAGCAATTAGTCCAAAAGGAAACTTACCTATTACTCCACTACTACCTCGCTTAACTATAATACAACGAGGTCCTGGACCTGCAGCTTCACCTCCATATAAAGCAGAACCTGATTGAAGAGAACTCATAGCACGTGGAAGAACTTCATCATTAGCAATTGCACATACTTCTTCTTCATTTAAAATTGCAATATCGACTTTACGAAGAGCCTCGGAGAGAATCTTTTTTTCTTCATTTATCCATAGCATAAAAGAATCAAGTGCAGTAATCACTGCACTTGGACATTGATCTAAAACTGAGACTTGAGTTGCAGGATGAGTATTAGCACAAAATAATACATCTGGAGTACACCAAGATGCTGGAATTTCTGGATTAAAATCCTCTAGAACATTGACATCTGTAGAGATAGTATAGGCATTTTCCATAGAGCCTTCATACTTCCCTGACCAACGAAAAGTATCTCCATTTCTCATAACTACACCTGCTAAATTTAAACCAGCAGATTCTAACTTTAATTGATCAGAGGTTGAGAAATCTTCCCCTACAGCGCTTACAATACCTACCTTAGAACTTTCAAGAGAATCATCGAATTTATGGAAAGATGCTGATAAACCCGCATAAGTTGCTGCACCCCCTAATAGATCTGAACCTTCGGCTTCAGGAGTTGAAATATCATCATATCCAATACTCCCTACAATTAATATTTCCAAAAATATAGCCTCCTCATAACAAGTTCTTATGGTCTTCGAGATAATGTATAGTAATATTTCTTTTACGGAAATCATTCTCTGATAAAATTGCTTGATGTAATGGTATCAGAGTATCAACACCTGATAATTTTATTTCTGATAAAGCAGCCTTTAATTTTGCTATAGATTCTTCCCTAGACGGAGCCCATACGATTAATTTTGCCAATAAACTGTCGAACGAAGCTGGCATATCATAACCAGTGTAAGCATGAGTATCAATTCTTACACCAGGCCCACCAGGCCAATGACAATCCCATAACTTCCCTGGAGAGGGAGCTAAAGTCACTGGGTTTTCAGCATTTATTCGCACTTGAATCGCATGTCCATTAATATTTACATCTTCTTGTTTAAGCATTATTTTTTCACCAGATGCAACTCTTATACCCATAGAAACTAAATCAGTTCCAGTAATCATTTCAGTTACAGTATGTTCAACCTGGACTCTGGGATTAACTTCTAGGAAATAGAACTCACCATTAGAATCCCTAAGGAATTCAAATGTGGCCAGACCGCAGTAGCCAACTGCCTTTGCACCCTCCACTACCTTAATGCCAATTTCTTCTCTAATATCTTCATCTAACCAAGGACCTTCTTCCAAGATTTTCTGATGCCTTCTTTGGATTGAGCAAAATCTCTCACCAAAATGAATTGCATCTTTACCATCCCCTAAAACTTGGAACTCAATATGTTGAGCACCTTCAATATATTTCTCTAAAAATACTCTATCGTCACCGAAAGCAGAGAGTGCACGCCCTTGACAAAGTTTCATTGCAGATTCAAATTCATCGGAAGAGTCTACAACTTGCATACCTATCCCTCCACCTCCTGCTGCTGCCTTAATAATTACAGGAAACCCAATTTCTTCTGCAATTAAAGACGCTTCCTCGGAATTTGAGATGGGGCCAGGAGAGCCTCGAGCAATTGGAAGTCCAGCATTCAACATAGTCTCTCTAGCAGTTATTTTATCCCCTAATAATTGAAGAACTTCGGGACTGGGGCCGATGAAAGTAATGCCTTCCTCCTCTAATCTCCTAGCAAATGTAGGATTTTCTGCAAGAAAACCATACCCAGGATGTACTGCGTCCGCCCCTACTTCTTTCGCTGCTGCAACAATTGCCTCAATATCTAAGTAAGAGGCTAAAGGATCATCTCTAGGGATATATACGGATTCATCTGCAAGACGTACAGGGGTAGATATTCTATCTTCGCGACCATATATCATCACTGCTTCTATACCTAAGGAATGAAGTGAACGAAGAATTCGGAGAGCGATTTCTCCACGATTCGCAATGAGCACTCTTCGAAACATCATTCATTGGCAACGAAAGGTACACTATGATTGCATCGGAAAAATAATGCTAGATATCACAATCAATAGACATCTCGTAAGTAACGCTTCTCTTGTTTCATCATTCTATCTTCAACAAAAGATTTAGCATCCTCTGGCGCCATCCCACCGTGCTCTGAACAAATATCAATTAATGTTTGATGAACATCTTTAGCCATGCGTGATTTATCACCACAAACATAAAAATATCCACCACCATTAATCCAATCCCAAATTTCTGAACCATTTTTTCTCATCAAATGTTGAACATAGACTTTCTCAGAACCATCTCTAGACCAAGCAAGATCATGTTTGTTAAGGATACCACGATTCTTCCAGTCGTCCATTTCTTCTTTGTAATAATATTCTCCAGACTCGGTCCAATCTCCAAAAAATAGCCAATTCCTACCTTTATCTCCATTCAAATCTCTTTGTTGGAGAAATGCTCTAAATGGAGCAATTCCAGTACCGGGACCTACCATTATACAATCTGTGTCGCCATTTTCAGGTAGAACAAATGACCTAGTAGGTGACATAAAAACCCCTATTGGGGTCTCTTCTACAACACACCTATCTGAAAGGTAACCTGTAGTCAGGCCAGCTTTATGACGGTCATGGTAACTATATCGAACTATACCAACAGTTAGGTGTACTGTGCCCTTTTCAAAAACAGGACTACTAGCTATTGAATATAACCTAGGTTTTAATCGGTCCATACCATCTATAAATTCCTGAGGAGTAAATCTAACATTACTAAAATCTCTAAGACTATCTACATAGTCTCTTGTCCACATATAATCTTCCATAGATTTTGGATCTGAGGTTAATTTATTCCAAAGCTCTTCTTCAGGATCATTAGGGGAGATTATTTCTGAATAACCAGTAGGTAAATCATCATCATTTCCTGAACCTCTCCAACTCAAAATAGTTGAACCATCAGAGGTTGACACTCTCTCCCGATTAACTATTCTTATTTCGATAGGCCCATCATCACTAACTACTCTAGAACCTAGGCTTTCAATCCATTTTTTAGAAACACGATGAACTTCATACCTTGTAGATAAAGCTTCATTTAAGCTACATATTCCAATATTTGTTTCAACTTCCTCATCTCCACTAAATCCCCCAAGTAAAAGAAGTTCAGCAACTATTTCCGGTGGGCAAATTGGTATGACTCCCAGTGCATCACCAGCCTTGTATTCTAATCCAGAATCACCTAAATCGAATACTATGTGCCGAGTCTCTTTACCAGAACCTTCCCCATTGAGAATGAAGTTTTCTGTCAATTTAGATGTGTACGGGTTCTTTGCGCTCCAATCAGTCATGTCAAAACCTCAATGTATTATACTGTCCGAGTTGAAACCTGTTTATGAATAGATGCGAAAGAAGAGTAGTAAAGACTCATCTTCGAAGCGATGAAGTCAAGTCTTAGGTATCTAGTCGACAGCCGTGACTCGCATCGACTTCCTAGGTACTGGCAATGCCTTCACACCCTCTGGGAGACTACATGCGCTAGCAATTATCGATAGGAAAATACTGATTGATACACCTCCTACTCTAATAACACAACTTCGAAAATCTGGGATAGATACCTCAGATATCAGTCATCTTTTATTCACACATTGGCATGCGGATCATACATTCGGATTCCCATTCTTTTTACTTGAAAGGAAATATATTTCCGATACTATGGGTCAACGAGATTTGAATATATACCTAAGGCCAGGGGGTAAAAAATTCTTAACTAACCTATGTAATTTAGGATTCCCTGGTAGTCTGGAAAATGATTACGACCTAATGGCTAATTGGAATGAAAAAGAAGTGACAGAATTAGATGGAACTGACTGGAAATTTGAAAGATTCCCTGTTTGTCATACTCCTGAAACCGATCCACACGGATATGAATTGACACATAAGAGTGGATTTGTACTGTTACATTGTGGAGATTCAGGACCTTGTGATGAGATTGAGAAAAGAGCAAAAAATGCTGATGCTATAATTCTAGAAATGGGAATGCCAGATATTGGAAACTTCCCATATCATCATACCCCTAATGATGTAAGAAATTTCTCTAAGAGATTTCCGGACAAATTAATTTTAGTCACGCATAACTATGCAAGTTCTAAAAATAATTCAGAAGGATTTCCGATACCAGATTTACCTGAAAGTATTCACCAATTAGAAGATGGAGATGCTATATTCGTTGATGATATGGGGCAAATAAAATTGTTAAAAAATAATAATTAAAAATAACTTCTATTATATACCGGTAAATAAAATAACTACTTTGGATAAATAAAAACATAATAAAAAAAATAATTATATGATTTTTTAAATAGATTTTTATCTAGTTAATCCTCTGATGGAGTGGAGGATAATATAAGTCATTAATTACGAAGAAAAAATAATTATTAGTAAACTCTAAAAGAGGGGACTGAATGAATATTTATTAGTGAAAAATAACAATTGATACAGTTTGATATTATACTCAAATAGGGATTAAAATCTAGCCTTCACCTCACCTTAGTTTGGAATCACTTATTACCTCTAAGCGTTTCGTGAAGAATCCCCGTTGTTCTAGTACCACTACAGTGTGTGCAAATAGTACATCGAGGATTATATAAGGCAATGGTGATAAAAAATGGATGGAAATATTTTCGAGAAAATTCTCGGACAGGATTCGCTATTCACCGAAAGAAAAGCATTTGACCATGCATTTGAACCAAGTAATCTTCCACATAGAGAACAAGAAGTAGAAGCTTTAGTCAGAAATTTAGTTGATGCATTAAATGGGCATATCCCTTCAAATATGTTGCTATACGGAGTCCCTGGCGCTGGTAAAACAGTAGTGACGAGATTTGTATTAGGGCAATTACATGAAAAAGGCAAGCAAATGGGTCATCCAGTTCAAACATATGAAGTGAATTGTAGAAATGTAGATACTAAGTACAGAGTTGTACAAACTTTAGCTAGTCAACTTAAACAGCGTGGAGATGATTTAATTCCATTTACAGGATGGCCTACTGACAGAGTATTAGAAACGCTGATTCAGCGAATGGATAGAAAAGGAGGTGTACATATCCTAGTATTGGATGAAATCGATAACTTAGTTGCGAAGGCAGGTTCAGATTTACTTTATAGTTTAACAAATCTGAATACAATATTAAAGAATGCTAGATGTTGTATAATTGGAATAAGTAATGATTTGAATTTCACACAGGAACTTGACCCAAGAGTTAGTTCAAGATTAAGTCAAGAAGATGTAGTATTCCACCCATATGGTGCTCAAGAAATACAAGATATTTTACAAGAAAGAGCACGTACTGGATTAAAACTTAATTCATTAGATAATGGGGTAATTCCTCTTTGTTCTGCTTTAGCTGCACAGGAACATGGAGATGCAAGAAGAGCTCTAGATTTATTAAGAATTTCAGTACAAAAAGCCGAGCAAAGATCTCAAACTAAAGTTGATCCTAAGCATGTTCGTTTAGCGCAATCTCAACTAGAACATGACCAAGTCACACCAGTATTGAGGACATTACCGCTTCACCAAAAATTAGTATTATTTTGTATTATAATAAATGAAGAGAATGGTATGAGAAATATATCTACTGGAGAAATATTTAGGACATATACTCAAGCATGTATGAAGACAAGTATAGAACCATTGACTCCTAGAAGAATTTCTACATTATTAAATGAATTAGATACCCTTGGATTAATTATGGCAAGAAATTTCAGTAAAGGAAGAGGTGGACGTAGTAAACAAGTAAATTCTGCTATACCAAAGACTATCGATTCGATAAAGGTAATGGCAATGAATCAACCACAAATTGAAGAAGCGTCTCAAGGAAAATATAACCTTCAAGGCCGACTTTAAACTTCATTCCATAAATGAAAGCGTTAAACCGAAAGGGTAGGTCGCCGATTGTGATAGACATGGTTCAGACAGACTGGAATGAGGCTCTAAATAGACCTAGTAGCACGATTTCAATATTTGCATTAATGCTAGGAGTTTGGGTAATACTACTATCTATTATTAACATAGTCGAAGGAGCTTATTCACCAGGATACAAAGTTTCTTGGATTGGTTTCTTAGGAATTGATGGAGATGCTTCGGTTCTGCACGAAGGAATTGAATTTGCTTTAGATGATATATTATTCACATTATTTGGGGTATTACTTATTGCAGGAGGCGATTATGGGATGAAGAAAGCAAGTTCAGATTCCGAAGGAGCAATGGCTTTTATCACTGGATTACCAAAAAATAATTTCACTAAAAATCTACACCAAGGCGAAAGAGCAATAGATATGATTTCAAGTTGGCTTGTAGTAATAGGAATATTATTCTATATCATTTGGAGTGTACAAAATAATACATGGGTAGATCCTGGAGTATATGCTGTCATGATTTCAATGGTAGCATTTGGATTTGCATTAAGTCTGAATTCGAAAACAGAAAAATAAGATTTCAGTTTTTCTTGAACATAGATAATAATCTCTTACATCGAGATTTCGAATCTATACCTGTAATCCTCAGAACAACGCCATGATTTGGTTGGCCATACAATATAACTGATTTTATCGGTGCAAGAATATGTAAGAGTAAGGGTGCTAAGTCTTCTTCACCATCTACAATAATAAGAGTTGTTTCATTTTTATTAGTCCAGTTTGTAATAGCTATCTGACAGGATTCAAATAGAGATCTAGTCAACATACCAGGGGGATTATTACTCTCAATGACGTGATCATATAACGATTGATCGATATCTCTAAATTTCTCCCATAACACACGCTTTGTTTTTTCATCAATTAATCCGATAGAAGGAATCTGTCCTATATCTTGTAATGATTTCACAGTTACATCACCTACACCAATTATGGGTGAATAATTACTTTCAAGAGAATCTAATGCGGCTTTAATAGCTATTGAATGATCAGATTCAGGACCTTTAAATAAACAGCCAAATGGATCTTTTAATGCGGATTCGACTTCTTTGGTAAGCGAAATATCTGATTCTAAAAATTCTTTATCGAACCAAGAATCACCATTAGCATCAATTCCCCCATCTCTTATTCGTGAACTAGAAATAATCTTACCATCTGCAGAGAGCACATGAGGAACTTCAATAATTGATAACTTAGTTAAGCCATCTTTAACACGTATTTCATTAATCAATATACAGTTAGATTTTGTTTCAGTAGTGCAAAAAATAGTAGATGCAGTATTATGATAAATTGCTATACCATATTCATCAATCAACTTATGAAAAGATACTCTTGAATTTTCATCTAGTGATAACTTTGATTGAATATAATCACATCTTTCTTGCCAAGATGAAATTCTAATATCTTTATTGTTGGCAATTTCATCAGAAATTACCCAAATTTCTATATTTTCACAATGAGAAAGTGCTGTTTGAATCAATTTTTGATGACCTAAATGAAAGAATTCGAACGTCCCTCCCACGAGGCCAAGGCTCACCATCAGTCTTCCAACTATACACATGTGACTTGAGAACTGCGGAAGTAAAGTGTGCCCCGGGGTGTAACGGAGCCTGTCACTGCACTTTCGTGCTCTGACTCCTGACCCCACCCCAGGACGTATGTTGGATTGTGGGGTAGTCCCTAGAATCATCCCTTTCGGTCAACAGGGGACCTTAACACAATCCATACCGTCTGTATTGCGCCAGAGGTCATCCTGAAAGGAATAATCTCTTCAATTATTCACAATAAGTCACTCTGGTCTTCGACAGACGGAGACCCATATCTGTGGTACCGAGTTTCATCCTATACCTCCGGCTGGGGGTTTTGTCAACTCGGTGTTGCCAGTTGGGCAGATGATTCTAGCCTGTACCTATTCAATAACTCATCGTTTAGAAGAAAATGAAAATATGCCTAAAAAATCATTATAAATTTATTGAAACGATATTATCATGATAGCCAGTTTTCCTAGATAGTAACCTCTCACCAATAATCGGGTCACCACTAAAAGCTACTCTAGGAGTTATTTCCGGCCATTTTTCGAGAGGTTGGGCTAACCAACCAGAAAGAAGATGAGTTTTACCTGAACCAGGCGGTATTTTCTTAATTGAGGACTCAATTGCCTCTAATAAATCTACTAATGGATCAGCAGAACTAGGTAAACCATCTCTTTCCCTCCTACCTCTAAGTCTACGAATCAATAAAGGATATATTTCGGGATTAAATCCAGGATGAGAGAAGTTCTCTAAGCCAGGTGCATTCCCTAACTCTCCAATAGGCCTCAAAACAAGAGCAATCCAAGGTTTAGCGTTAGATATTAACCATTCAGTAGATTCTTCTCCAGTTAATAACTTCAATAATATCTCAGGAGATATAGGAGCCCACCAATCATAAGGTAATTTTTCGATTATACGATTTAATTCCTTGTTAGTTAATTCTTTATTTTCCATTGTCCGAACGACTAGTGTAGACCAAATCTTCAAATCATGATCTTCTGGTAAATTTTTCCCATGTAAAAGAATCTTATTGAGAACTGGTGGGAATTCATTACCTCGTCCTCTTTCTGATGAATATAACCAAGATATTCCCTTAAGTGCATTAAGAGAATTTTTGGGTGGTGAAGAGAGCCAAGCTTGTAATGACCAATTGACTAAGTCTTCATGTAAATCTTCAGGAATCCATGCAGCGTTAGAGAGAAATTGTGCAGCAACCCAAGCAGTCCCTTTAGATGCATCAATTGGATCAATCGCAGGACGAGTTCTGATAGCAGTTTCATGTTCTTCTCTAATTTTCTTCTCTAGCTTTTCTGCAAAGTATTCAAGAATCTCATCAGTAGCATTATCAGCAAGTTCTGCAAGTTTATCTAAAGGAATATGATCAAGATCAAACAAAATTAGCCATTCTACAGACATACGGCCTTTGAGACGTTGCCACCTTGGCCACCGTGTACGTTTTGGAGAGGCAATCCAAGCAGCAATAGGGTATCTAGCCTCCATTTGATTAGCCCACTCTTCGTTGCCATTAGGGTATTGAGACATAGCAGAATATACCATTGAAAGATACCCTGATTCTAATTCCTCAGGTTTGGAATCATATAAATGACTAAGACCTACTATTTTCCATGGAGTTACAAAGAAATTATTCTGTTCATCATCTAACTGTTCATCATTGGGTATGTTATCAATTAACTTCAATGGAATAACTAATCCATTAGAAGTTTCTAATTTCAACCAAGGCAAGGGCCTTAAATTATCAGAATAAAGAATATCATGAGATTTGGTACTTGATGAGAATTTATCTTTGATTAGAATTCTTAGTTGAGGATGAATAAGAATAGATGATATAATTTCTTCAGATATATTTTCTTCAATTTCCAAAACTAAGGGAGGTCTTTCTTCTACAGATATTGCCCAATTAATCAATGATGCAATTGCATATTCCCCCAAGCCTCTAGTATCAAGTTTCCTTATAATTTGATCATCGGTAGTAAAGATTGTATTGCCCCAATCTCTTCGAAATTTACGCCAAGTTGAATCATCTGTTCTGATTTTTCTTGTTGACATTATTCTATCACTTAACGATTGAACTCTTTTCTTTAATTCAGATTTAGGTAATCTTGGATGGGCTTTATGAATCCAAAATTCGAGAGCAGACAATGGATAGGGGTCACTAATTAAATCTAAACCACCTAAATCTGCAATAAGTAAGGAATTTACTCTAGCCGTACGAAGAAGCATTGTTTTAGATAAATTATCGGGGAGTACTGCTATTAGAGGAACTTTAGGCCTTATTTCCTGACTTAATTCATGACATTCACCCAATACCCAGTCTCCACGATGAAATATATTTTCATTCAAGGGAGGAGTTTGCCTAGTTTTAGGTAAATCAAACCAAGTTCCAAAAGTCATTGCTATCGGATTCTTTTCATCTATTAGATTCGCTCTAATGATTCCAATAATAGATTTACCTTCTGTATATGTTTCTATTTTCCCAGGATCTGCTGAAAAGGGGGGAGCTGTTGTGACTTTCATTGAATGTAAATCAAACCATCTAGGACTTTTTTCTTTGAAGGTAGCCCAATTCCATTGAACCCCTTCATTTCCGATGGACTCAGGATTAAGAATATCTAACTCAGGGGGTCTATCAGGTATGAGTATCATTGGAGACTTTGGAATTGAGGAAAGACCAATTAAAAGATTACTTCCATCTTTATCTAATATACAATATTTATTCATCCCAGAGGGTAAAGGGAGTGCCAGTATTGCTCTTGATCTCTCATCTGACCTTATCCTTTCCCATCCTAATTCGGTTAGATATAAATTCGCACCTCTACTTCCTGCAACAAGATCACTGGATACCAGTCCCTCGTTTCTTAGTTTACGTAACTCGGCTGATGCATGCGGTATTTGCAGACCGATATTTCTTGCTAACGAAGTCACTGTGGCGCCACCATCTGATAATTGATTGAGAAGCCTCCTACGATACCGACTACGTATCTTAATCGGTGTAGAAATAAAACTAGTATCAGGATTAAAAATCGGACCTTCGGACACCAATGACCATCTCCGTAATCATCCACTTCAAAACTATGTATTAAATTATGCATTATAGTTACATATAGTTACACATTTCTTGTGGAAAAATAACTAGTCGCATTTTGTTTACTGAAAAATAACAACTAAAGTACACTTAATGGCGCAACGATATGTAACTAAATTGAACAATAAGTTGCAGAAGCGTTATATCACCACCCGTCACCCTACCTATATCGAACCGGTAGCCGAGTCCGATAGAATGGAGTGATGAAAACCATGGATACGGGGAAAATTCGTGATTTGGTTAAAAAGCACCTTTCTGAAAAGCCGAGGAACACTACCGAGATCAATGACTGGATATCTAAACAAATGATTCTTAATTCAACTTTTGATTTAGCTGCAATACTTGAATCTGAACCAACTATAGTGAGAATTGGGAGAGTTAGAAGGAGTGGAGTTGTAGGGAAGAAATCACCACTTTCGGAATGGGCTACCGAAGAGTGGGTTCAACACCATGAAAGAAAACAGCCTGCAATAAAGGAGAGGGACATATGAGAACAACTAGACTAAGACAAAAAATAAAGAAATTCCTAGATACCAGAGGAGAGGCAAATACCACCGAAATTTTAGAACACGTGAATTCGACTATGAGACACGGCACTACACCTCAACAATTGGGTAACGTATTATCTAAAGATAAAGACATTATGAAAATCGCAACTACAAAACGTGGCGGAGCACTCTCTGGCCGTTACGAAATATGTGTTTGGCAATTGAGACCTGGTGCACCGGATAATCAAAATTAAGGATGGAATAGAATTATTCTAGATCTACTTCCCAATCCCCAGTTCTAGCCAGACTATTCATTTTCGATCTATGCAAAAATACTAACTGACTCTTTTCAGGTTCATCATCAGCCCACGTCTTCAAAGCATTGGCGAGTAAAGCTCGACCATAAGAATAAGACAATTCCCATGGATGAGTTACATCCATTGCATTCATTAAATTCAAATGAGCGGTTGCATCTTCGTCAGATTGACCACCGGATAGGAAAACTATGCCAGGTAAATCATGCGGTACGTGCTTGGTCAAACAATCAATAGTTAACTTGGCTACTTCTTCACGAGTAATTTGATTGGGGCAGGACAAACCAGCAATAATCATATTTGGTTTCAATAAGGCACCGGGTAAATGCACCCCTTGTATTCGGCATTCCTCGAAAGTAGCATCAAGAATTTTTGCAGTGACATCATAACATGTTGCAGCATTATGATCTCCAGCCATCAGAACCTCTGGTTCAATTATAGGCACTAATCCTTGTTCTTGACAGATTGACGCATATCTAGCCAAGGCATGAGCATTGGCAGATATACATGCCTGGCTTGGTTTATTATCTCCAATTGTTATTACTGCACGCCATTTAGCGAATCTAGCACCCATTGCAAAATATTCTTGGCAACGCCCACTTAATCCATCAAGTCCCTCAGTAATTTTCTCACCATCATGATTTGCTAATTCTTTAGCACCTGTATCAACTTTAATTCCAGGGTAGACACCCTTGGAGGATAAAGAAAAAGGAATAGATTGCCCATCGGACATTTTTTGCCTAATTGTTTCATCAAAAAGAATCACTCCACTTATTGCATCACTATATCCTTTAGTTGCGAAAAGATTAGTCCGATAAGCTCTACGTGCCTCTGAAGATGCAGATATACCTACTGCTTCAAGCCGATTAGACATTGTACCATTACTTTCATCTGCTGCAAGAATTCCTTTACCAGCAGCAACTAAATCTCTTGCTGTTCTCTCAAGTAGTTGAATATCCATACACTAACCTCAGGTATACGTGAAGGCTATAGAAAATTAAGGCATCGCTTTAACAATCCGAAATCATATGTCATGAGAACCGCTAACAAACTTACTAATTCCACTGGCAACATCAATTACCTCAGACTCAACCAAATATTTCCCACCATCAATACTTACGCCTTTTGTTCGACCTGAACAAACTCCTGTACCAATAAATAATGCATCATCCGAAGAACAAAGATCATCTCTCCCCCATAGCCTCTCAATATCGCCATCAATCATTTCTTCAGCACGACTTCTATGCCCTTCATTTTTGAATACTAAACGTCCTTCGAAAGGTGCATTGAGACCACGCAATGCAGTGGCAGTAATTACTCCCTCAGGAGCAGCACCAATACCCATCAATAAATCAATATCAGAATTAGGGTCTGCTGCATTAAGAGCTGCTGCGATATCTCCATCACCAATTAAAACAACATTTACAGATAAATCTCTAAGTTCTTTAATTAAAATTTCATGCCTTGGACGATCCATAACTACAACATTAAGATTTTTTATTGGTTTATCTAATGCATTAGAAGTTGCCTCAATATTATATGAGGTTGAAGCATCTAAAGAAATTTCACCATTCAATACAGGAGAACCTGAAATTTTATTCATATAACAATCAGGTGCATGTAAGAGAGCCCCCCGAGGTGCGGCAGCAAGTACTGCCATAGCATTTGGTAAATCATAAGCTACATGATTAGTACATTCAAGAGGATCGACAGCAATATCGATAGTAGGAGACCCAGGGACACCTTGTAGAGAACCTAATGGCTCACCAATCCATAACATAGGTGCATCATCTCTTTCCCCTTCGCCTATAGCAACACGGCCATTGAATGGAACTGTATCAAATACAGACCTCATAGCTTCAACTGCTGCACCATCAGCTGCTTTACCATCACCTTTGCCTATCCACTTAGATGCCGCTATTGCAGCAGATTCTGTTGCTTGAAGGAAATACTTCTCAAAGTCAACTGTTGCCATGACGCCTCCGAGTGTTAATCAGCATTCAATGATGTTGGTCTCCTTTGCTCTTTTTAATGACATGAACACCATCAATTTGTGAATTAGGGTATTGCCCATGAGAATCTTTTTCAATTGACTTCAACATATCCCAAGCACATAATAATCCAGCATTAACACCACATAGTGCCTCCATTTCTACTCCGGTCCTCCAATGTGTTCTGACAGTAACGGTACATCGTAATTTATTCCCTTCAATTGCCCAATTAACAGAACATCCTTCTATAGGTATCAAGTGACAATGTGGTAACATCCTAGGAGTATCTTTCACGGCTTGTATAGAAGCAATTGTAGATATTTCACGGACATTACCTTTAGGAGATAACTCATTTACTGCAATAATTCCATCATTAGATAATTGTAAAGTCCCAGTTGCAATCGCTTCTCGAAAAACTGCATTTTTACTACCTATATCGACAATTCCTGTCCATGAATTACTCAATTCCTCTTTAGTCATAGGCTCTCGGAAGAAGCACTCATTATTCAGACAGACGGAGAAATGTACGAAAAATAACAATTTCTTACCTAAAAGCACCTAACCTAAGCCTTCTTTCCAAAATTCGCCATCGGCCCTTACTTCTTTTTTCCATAATGGCGCTTGAGATTTTAATTCTGTAATTAGCCATGAGCATGCTTCAAAACCTGCATCCCTATGTTTAGAACTAACATAGATACAAACTATCGGTTCTGAGGGATTGACTACACCTACCCTATGAGCAATTAATACCGATTGAATATCGAAAGTATCGATAGAAGATTGAGCAAGATCATGAAGAACTCCTGGCAATTTTTCTTCCCAAGAATCAAATTCAAGTCTCTTTACTGTAACGCCTTGATCAATACCACGTGTTAGACCAACGAATGAAACTACACTTCCACAACCATCAATATCGAGTAAAGAACGAAGTGATTCTGGATCAATTTTATCGGCTTCAACTCGAACAATAATCTGATTACTAGACATCCATCACACCCCGTATTGAATCAGTCGAAACTAAATTATCCAATGAACTCTTTGATTGTTAATAACCAAACCTTTCAAACATTAAGCCTCATACGCAAATACATGGAGGAGAGGATTAATATCCTTGGAGCGGGATTATCAGGCCTTGCTGCAGCAACAATCTTGGCAAAAGCTGGGAAAGAAGTTCACGTTCATGAAATACGTAAAGACAGTGGTGCAAGATTTGATGGAGACTTCCAAGGTATTGAAAATTGGACAAGTGATATTGATTTTTTCGATGAGATGAGAGAATGGGGCCTGAATCCTGATGAGTTTAAGTCAAATGGTTTCGATATAATCGATTTAATACATCCAGATGATGTAATAACTAATCCAAAAACAATCGGTGCTGCTTTTAGAGTAGTAGAAAGGGGAACTGATGAACATTGTATTGATCAAGGGTTCAAGAGAATGGCTATAGATGCAGGTGCGAAAATCCACTATGAATCGAGAGTTGATCCGAAAAGTTGCGATATAATTGCAGCAGGTCCAAAAGATTCCAGTGCCATTGCATTTGGTGAAATATTCCATACCGATCACCCCAATCATGTTGCATTCCAACTAAATGATAAATTAGCGCCTGGTGCATATTCATATCTTATCATTATTGATGGCATTGGACTAATTTGTACCTGCTTATGGAGACAACAAAAGAAATCAGGTAGATATCTTAATGAAACTATTGCTTGGTATGATGAACATTATGAATTGAATAGGAAACCAATCAAAAGAGTAGGAGGTAAAGGAGATTTTAGTCTACCTAAAAAATATATTCATGATGATAAAATATATGTCGGTGAGGCAGGGGGTTTACAAGATTTCATGTGGGGTTTTGGCATGAGATATGCAATAACCAGTGGGGTTTTAGCAGCAAAATCGATTCTTAATGAATGTGATTATGAAGTTGAGGTTAGAAAGAGACTTGTACCATTGATTAAAGTTAGTGCGATTAATAGATTCCTTATGAATCGAGTTGGAGATAGAGGATTTAAAATGGTAGCACGTTACTGGATGAGAGATCAAAAGAAATCAGGGGATGGACTGAGATTTATGAAATGGATTTACCAACCAGGAATTGTTAGAAAATCTCTTTGGCCGATAGTTAAGAAAGGTATGCTGCGGAAGAAAAATTTAGATGATGGGAGAGTAGTTCATCGCATGCCATTTAGAAAGCCTCTAAAGAGAGATTTATGGGAACCAAGTCAGAAAGCAGAACAAGTAGGTCTACAATGGAAAAAGGTCAGAAAAGATGGAGCGAACCTCTCATTTACAGAATCTGACGCCCAAATATGACATTACTCTGATTCCGTTTCTTTCATTAACGGATTGTTAGTGCGAGTCACATGACTTCGTGGCCAGACCTTCAGCCAATGCCCAACAATCTAGTGAATTATGGTGTTACCACAAACGGTATTGCAATCATTGAACTTATTTCTGATACTGATGGAAAACCTTTGGGAGAAGGAAGAACTTCAGTTAACACTTATACACGTGAAATGTGGGAAGATATTGATGTAGCAATACTAAATGCGAGATTCGACGGAGATGTTTCAGTCATTTTACTTACTGGCCATGGAGAAAAATTCTTTTCTGCTGGAGCTAGTATTAACTATCTAAATACACTTTCACCTAGATACAAGTACTTCTTTTGTTTGCATGCTAACGAAACTCTATCTCGTCTAGAACAAACCCCTAAGTTAGTTATTGCAGCTCTTAATGGGCACACTGTTGGTGGAGGTCTTGAGATTGCCATGGCTGCAGATATCCGAGTAGCGCACAAGGGAAATTTCCAAATAGGATTGCCAGAAGTATCTTTGGGGGTATTAGCAGGAACAGGAGGGACTGCTCGTCTATCTCGTCTTGTAGGTAAAGCTAGAGCGATGGAGATAATGGTTACTGGAAGAAAATTCTCATTTGAGGAAGCAAGAGATATGGATCTGATTCATGATATCTATGACAGCGTGAATTTAGATGGATTTAGACAGGATGTTATTGATTATGCAGGACAATTCACTCTACCTCTAGCAGCAGCTAAGGCAATAGGGAATATCAAGCGCAGTGTTCAAAGCGGTATAGAAATACCATTAGAATCTCATCTCGCTCTAGAAAGAGAATTACAATCAGATTTATTCCAATCAGAGGATGCTAAGGAAGGAATCGCATCATATGTTGAGCGTCGTACACCTCGGTTTACGGGAAAATAATTCTCTACGGTAAATGTACATTTATTCATATACTAATATCGTAGCCGCAAATATATGTCAGATACCGAAATAGTAGAAGGATATACACCTAACTTTGAGGCTTGGATAAAAGATTTCAGTCAATGGCAAACAAGAATTGGGTTTGATCCATCTTGGTTAGGCGACTATAGATTCGATATAAAATTCGACTGGGATACTGCTGGAAGTGAAATTGAATTTGGAGATTTTAAGGGAATGCCAAAATGGGAAAGAAGAATGCAAATACCTCAACAAAACATTAGAGATGCCATAATCAGTATGGTTAGCGTACAAGGAGATACTGAGTTTGCTAGTGTCGAACAGCAGAACCATCTTTTAGCAACTGCTCCAACAGAATATGATCGAAAATCTGCTATGAGAATAATGTGTGAAGAACAGAGACATGGATGGCAAATGGCTTACTTATTATGCACATATTTTGGGGAACAGGGAGTTAGAGAAGCATCTAAATTACTGGAAAGGAATGCACAAGATGGCACTCGAATACTAGGTTCATTTAATGCTCCAATTGATCATTGGCTGGACTTCTTCTGCTTCACACACTTTATTGACAGAGATGGTAAATACCAATTAAAGATGCTAAGTACATCTTCATTCAAACCCCTAGCAGCTTCAATGGGTCCAATGCTAAAAGAAGAATCATTCCATTTAGGAACTGGGGCTAATGGTCTTCGAAGAATTGTGAAACAAGGAGTAATCCCCTGCGAATTATTACAAAAATATCTAAATAAATGGATCAGTACTGGATTAGATTTGTTTGGAACTGATGATTCGACAAGTGCACAATGGGCATATGTTTACGGAGTAAAAGGTCGATATGATGAGAGAGAAAGTGATATTGAGGCAGATAGAGGACATCTGAATGAAGCAAGTAGAGAGTTATACTTCCAAGAGTTACGTGAAGAAATGAGAAGAATTAGTGCTGCAAGGAAAGAAGGAGAACCCGACTTATTCATACCATCTGATAAATTTAATCGAGGTATTGGTAATCATGCAGGTAAAAATTATACAATTAGAGGAGAAAAATTTGAAGGGACTGATAAAGAATATCAAGATTACCTCATAAGTGTTCTACCAACTGATGAAGATGAAGATAAATTAATGAATGAATACATGAAGCAAGAATGGATTCAATATCGAGAGTACAAAGGGAATTGATTCTAAGAGGTGATATTATGCAGCATGTAGCACTATTAGCTTTTGATAAACAAAAATGTAAACCATTCTTTGACAGATTAACCGAACTATTCTATCAGCACCACCATTCTGAACATCAAGACTCTGAGGAATATGAAAAATTACTGTACATGGTAAAGAGACCATATGATGACAATATGCTAGATATGATAGATGATTGGATGGGACTTGATAAAAGAGAATGGAGGGAAGAGACTACCCGGGAAGTAAAATTAGCATTATATGCAATAAGATATCCAGATACTCTCTTACTAGATAGTTTCACAGAAAATCCTCGATCAGACATCAGGAGACTTTCATCATACCTACATTTCACACATCACACATATGCAATTTGGGATGAAGATACACGTAAAGGACTTGTAAAATTAGGAATTAATATTCCACCTACAGAAGTTGCTGATCCTTTTATTTATGGAGCGTATGTAAGTGCTATAGAATTACTAAAGGATGTTGCACCATTTACTTGTTTCTTAGAACATGATGTGCCAAGGCAACGTTTGTTTCAGTCTGCACTAGCTGCATATGGAAGAGAAGAATGAGCAATGCCTATGGTCTAAAGCCATAACGACCTACTATGCAGGTGCGTACAGTTACAGTCATTGGCGCTGGAACAATGGGTTCAGGGATTGCTCAAGTTTGTGCTCAGAGTGGTTGGCAAACGAGATTATTTGATGCATTTCCTGAAAGTTTAGAGAAAGGAATGAATAATATTAATCAATTCTGGGATAAAGGAATTTCAAAAGGGAAGACTACTTTGGAGCAGAAAGAAAAATGGAGTTCAAACTTAGAAACACATACAGATTTAAGTAAAGCAGTAGAAAATACTGACTTAGTTATCGAAGCAGTGCCAGAGATTATGAATCTTAAAAAAGAGATTTTTATTCAGTTGGAAAAAATTGCACCAAAACATGCAATACTTGCCACAAATACATCTAGTCTACCTATCTCGAGTATAGCAAACGTAACAACATGTCCTGAGAGAATTATTGGTATGCACTTTTTTAATCCGGTCCCAATAATGAAACTTCTTGAACTGGTAAGACATGAAAAATGCTCAGAAGAAACTATTCAAATTGCACGAACCATAGGTGAATCAATGGGAAAACAGACAATCTTAGTAAAAGACATCCCAGGATTTGCAACAAGTAGATTGGGTGTAGTATTAGGAAATGAGGCGATTAGGATGCTATCAGAGGGCGTGGCTTCAGCAAGTGATATCGATCTAGCAATGAAACTAGGATATAAACATCCAATGGGACCTTTAGAACTCTCAGATTTAGTAGGTTTAGACGTCAGAAAAGATATCCTTAACAGCCTTGCAGATGCTTTTAATGATGAATTTTATAGACCACATTCTTTGTTAAATGAATTGGTATCGGAAGGAAGTTTAGGTAAAAAAACAAATAAAGGGATTTACAATTGGTCAGATTCAGAAAAAACTGAGAGAGATGACTTACCTGAATGAGGGTTTTTATGCCAAGTATATTTATTGAATTGATTGGAATAATAGCAGGCATCCTAGGAGTGGTCGCTTGGATCCCTCAAATAAAAGAAGTATACATTAAAAAGAAACATGAAGGGATTTCTCTACCTACTTTACACTTAATATGTACAGCTTTACTACTTTGGTTAATTTATGGATTTTTGATTAGTTCAATCGCTATTATTCTCTCAAATCTTGCAGCATTATCATGTATATTATCACTGATAATTGGTGTTATTAGACTGAGAGATGAAGAAAAATAATCTATTCTTCACCAAACTTTGGATCTCTTTTTTCGATAAAGGCTGAAACTCCTTCTGCGAAATCTGAGGTGAGTGAAGAATTTGTGATAAGTAACTTTTCAAATTCAAGTTGAGTTTCCATAAAAGTGGAGGTAGAAGCATCGATCAATTGTTTTGTAGAACGACGACTTGATACAGCCCAACTACCCCATTTTTCCGCTACATCAATAGCTCTATCAAGAAGAACCGATGATTCGGCTATCTCATCTACTGCCCCATATTCAAGAGCTTGTTTACCACTCCATGTTTCATTATTGAAAAAGAAACATTTCGCCTTTTGAGTACCTACAAGTCGTGGTAATAACCAGGTAGTTCCACCATCAGGAGATAGACCTAACGAAAAGAATGCAGCAGCTAACTTAGCATTAGGTTCACATACACGATAATCAGCACACAAAGCTATTCCTAAGCCTCCACCTGCTGCTGCACCATTTATTGCAACTACAAATATTTTTTCGGATGAACGAATTTTCAATTGCATTGGATGTAAGATAGAGGTTAAACCACCGACCATATCGGCAATACTACCGTCATCAATTGCAGATGCAAAAGCACTAATATCTGCACCTGAACAAAAAAAACGGCCTGTTCCAGTCATTACAATCGATCGGATTGAAGGGTCTTCTAATAAATCATCAAAAATATCTGACATTAATTGCATTGATTCGAGAGAAAAAGCATTTCTTGAAGCTTGAGCCGATAAAGTGACTAAAGCAACACTATTTGGAAGATGTTGGACTGTAATCGTCATGATTATCCGAGTAGGTATGCACTATTAGACTGCGTGAATATCTAAAGTAGGTACTCCTCGCCTAGTCCATGCACACACGGGAACAACTGTATATCGATGGAAAATGGGTAGATCCTGTAGGAAAAGGAATGATCGATATAATTAATCCTGCAACTGAAGAAATAATAGGAAAGGTACCTGTTGGTTCTTCAGAAGATGTAGATAAAGCAGTTTTGGCAGCAAAAAAAGCATTTGATAGTTGGTCTAAAAGTAGTATTGAACAACGTATTT
>CAXDMJ010000015.1:0-28189 GCA_963990035.1 uncultured Candidatus Poseidoniales archaeon
CTCATTGCTCCAGGAGCATGCGGACAGTCGCCATGATGTATTGGTAATCCTGCATATATTGCATAGGCATGAATCTCTTGCTCAGGAACCCACCTTAATGGCACCACTCTAGGAGCTAGACCTTCAATTGGATCATCAGTGTGAGGAGCTAATCTAACAGACCTCTCTATATTCCCTTTTTGAAAATTCATTATTATTGACTGAGCCATATCATCTAAATTATGACCTAAAGCCATTATATCAGCATTAACCTTTTCAGCTAAAGCATTTATTCCTTGTCGCCTAAATACACCACAATAGGAGCAAGGCATCATACCCTTGGCATCTGGATTGTTTTCACCAATAATTGGCATTTTCTTAACTACGTTATCCATCCTATCATATCCGAGATCTTCATAAGAAAGTGTTTCGAACTGAATACCTAGGGATTCAGCAAGTTCTCTGGCTAATTCCAGAGATGGGGCTCGATACCCATCTATACCTTCGTCGATACAACCAGATATAATTTCAACATCTCTTCTTTGGCCAATGATATCAACTAACATACTCAATAAGACAGCTGAGTCTTTACCACCTGAAATCGCAACGAATATTCTGAATGGAGAACCATCTGGATGTCTCGCATCTTTTGGTAAATTTATTTGAAAGCGGATTGCTTTAGCAACTCTTTTCCTTATTGAAGAGGAAAGATGTTTCCCACATAAATGCTGACCACTATACTCTTGAAAAAGGATTGATGGATCTTTACATTGACTACAGGGTTGTATAGTTAGCGCACCCTTCATAATACTCCGTCACGTATTCTGCGCTTGAACCCAACGAGAGAAGAGATAGTGAATAAGCGATGGATTCATCACCTAGATAGTAATGAAAGATATATGAACGAGAGCATCCCTCTACCAAATCAACAAGAAAAACAAGGGAAAAAATTTGGTCCTTGGTTTCATCGTATTTTATTTATTTTAACCTTAATAATCACTATATATATGCAAAATCAAATTCAAAGTCTATTTGAGGAAATTAATATTATGGATGAAACATTAAGAATTATCATACAATTGTTTTTAATAATTATATTATGGGGATTCACACATAAATTATTAAATTTTAATTAGTTACGAACTCTAGAAAGTCCCGTTTCAATAAAACCAGTAATTCTTTGCCAAGGAATTATGAATCTACCTCCGGCTACTACAATCATAAAGAATGATGCTGAAATTACTTTACCATATGTCAGTTGTAATTCTAATGATTCTTTGACTTGTCCTGACCATTGAGAGCCTTCAAATATCGCGACAAAAGATATCAAAAAATCATCAAATTCTAGGGCTATTGCTGTAGTTAAACTAACAATGACAATAACACCAAAAAGATGAGCAATATGGCCATTAATTACATTATTAAATTGATTAACATAATCGGGGTCTTTTTTCGACGCATCGGGAAGTATTGATGCATATTCTAAATTTGTAATTACTGCTAAGCCAGATTCTAAAAATACTAATAATAAAATTGCTACCGTCAATAAATCAAATGCTAAAGGAGAAATTAAACCGCCAAATAATGTAGCCTCACCTATCTGAGCAGATAGTGGTTGAAGCCCGACATCAACCGCTGTAGTTACACCCTCAAAAGTAAGCATAGCATGAATTCCAATTACTATCAAGAAATATCCAGTGGCCCAAGTGATCATTCTCTTAGAAAGACTCCAAATACCCATTAAACCGACTAGTACAGGGGCAAATACAATTCCTAAAAATACAAGTTCGAAAAAGAATTCGAATGGAGCTAATATAAGATTTATATGATTATATTGGCTATCAGAATTACCAAATGGCAAATATAATCCTCCTTGACTCACTAGACCAAGCAACCAAGATCCCAAAAAAGGCACAAGGAACCAAGATGCTAGCAGAATAAAAAATGTTCTTTTAATCATCAATTTTAATTTCTCACTACGAGTTAAGATAAAAACCCATAAAACAGTGATAATGAAACAAAGAATTATTGGCATTGTGAATGAACCAAAGCCTGTTTCATTAATTCCAGTAATAAAATCTGGAAGTAGAGTATTCCCATTAGCAGACATCCATGATAGACCTCTTGTATGTTCATATGCAGGACACCAACCATCCACACCAGAATTTGCAATGAATGTATCAGAACAAGAACCATATAATTCATTCATCTTACGCATTAGTAATAGAAGTGAGATAGTAGACATTGCTTGTAATAAAAGTACTTGCCATCGTAAACGTAACTTCGTTATATGGAGTGTCTTAGATTCCGGTACAATATCCATAACCATATTCTTTAACTCCTTAAGCTGTCTTAACCTGCAATAGTGCTTCTGATAAATCAACACTTGGTGTCCAATCAATTACTTTAGCACCGTATCCTGAAATTGCAGTTAAACGATTCTGCCTTTCAAGTTTGAGAACCTCGTAAGCCATTCTTGGAATACGACTTACCAATCTTTCTAAATCTATACTGCTAGGAGATAGAACAATCACTTGATGGCCTTTTCCTGAAAGATTCCGGATAGCAGATAGAGTTGTCCCATCTCCTTCTAAACTACTAATGATGAAAACTGGCGAACCTCGGGAAATACGAGGAGAAAGAGCATTTGTAACAGCTTGGAGTGGCATACTTCCTTTCGATTCTACAGAAGCAAGTTGGCTAAGAACCTTGTAATGTTGTTTATCTCCGGTCTCAGGAGGTAGAAAATCCATTCTTTCTCCATATGTCACTAAAGAAACTGAATCTCGTCTTTTGATGAAATAATTTGCAATAGAAGCAGCAGCAACGGTCCCCATTTCTAATGGATTTTTAAGAACTGTACCGATTCTTGCAACATCTCTTGTATCTAAAATTATGAATACATCAGTAACAGCATCTCTGGTTTTCTCATTAACCATTAATTCCCCTGTTCGAGCAAATGCTTTCCAATTAATTGAACGGAAAGAATCACCAGGGAAATACTCCCTTAGAGCATAAAATTCCATACCTTGACCGGGTGTTTTTAGAGTCGTAGCACCTGTATACATTTTTGGTACATCTGAGCGAATTAATGCTTCTTCAACATCTCTCACTTGAGGGAATACAGTAATATCTGAGCGATCTGCAACACTGGTTTCAGAAACAAAAAGATTGAATGCATTCCTATAACGAACAGAAGTAGGTCCAATAGTATAATGCCCTCTCAATGGGCATCTAACGGTATAACGAATAGTAGTAGTCTGACCTGGACCAAGATTTAATCGCATTAAGTTAACACCCTTTCTCATTTTCATTTCATGAGGTACATTATCAAAAACTTCTAACTGCTGAGTACGACGATAAGACTTGTTTTTAATTGTCAGTACTACGTTAATATCATCACCCTTATACACATTAACAGCAGATACTTCTCGATTAATTTCTAAATCAGAATGACCCTCAACCCATCCATTAATTGCAATAAATGAAATAAAACTCAAACCAATAATCATCAATTGGAAATTTGAAATCATCATTCCAACTAGTATCAAACTTATTCCGCTTGTAAGAAGTATTGCAGCTTTACGTGTCCACATGTTCAACCTCCTCTGAAGAATCCGTTGAACCCCATTCTTTGATTCTCTTTACAATACCTACAAGTTCATCTGGTTTGTATCTACGATCTTCAAAAATAAATTTTGTAAGAACTGGATCTTCAATCATTCTTTGTAATTGAGCAGCAGGTAAAGCATCAAATTCCTCTCTAGAAAGTGTATTTAAGTTCCGAACTCTAGTAAGCAAAACTTGCCTTATCTTTTCAGGCTTCTGATAATATTCATATCGACGGGCATCCCCAAAACCATAGTATATTATCCGGAAAACATGTCGCCAATTTTCAGGATCTTCTTTTCGAATAAGAACAGCTTCTAGAGTAATAAATAAACCAAGGAAAAGAAGAAGCATAGCCATCCAATCATTGGTGAAATAAATTAAAATATAATACATTAAATTATATGTATCTCCAAATAATGTTGGTTGCTGATGTCTAGATTCATCGAATATAACAATGGCATTAGAAGTACTCTTTGCACTAGAATTACCGATAAGAAGAGATTCGGCAATTATATCTAGAGCCCATTTGCGATTATCATTTGAAGGAACAACATCATCATTACCAGAATAAAAATCTTCAGCATATAATGAGTTAGTTAGTATTGATCCATCAGCAACAAAATGAACTCTACCAGAATCTGAACCAATACATAGCCTATCAGCACAGTAGCGGACATATACAGCGAATGGCCCCACCTCGTCACCTTGAATCCCAAAAGCAGAAGAACCTATAGTTAGATTACCATCATCATTTGTATCAAGATAAGAATCTAGAGTAGACTTACCAATATCATATCTATTTTCAACTGGATTGTAAGAGCCCGCATTGAAAGCAGATGGTTGATTAGTCAATAAATTATAATTCTCTGAAAAATCCCATTGATTCTCAGAAATCCATCTATGAGAGCACAAACCTGCAGATTCTTTTGTTAAACCAGCAGGGAAAGTAGTGATATCATATGGATCAGTATCTAAAATATCAATAAAGCCGTCCTGATCAGTATCTCTTAAACAAGGATGAATACTAGATAATGAACCTGAATTTGTAGTGAAATTAAAAGCAGAGGAAGAATTTACCCAAATGAAATTATAATCTAATTCAGTTGCATATGCTTGACCGTCATAGAGGGTATGCCCTGAGAATTCTAAGCCAAACTGATCTGCTAATGTGGAGGAGTAACCTTTGTCATCCATTAATAGAACTGTGCCACCAGCATCTACGAAATTATCTATAGCGAGGATTTCTGAAGTAGTATAACCAGAACCTTCTGAAAGTTCAATCACATTCTCATCACCAGTAAATCTTGGGAGAGAGATTGTATCTTTTTCAACGCCTGATATTATGAAAATTGCTTCCTCAGGGTGATCAATTTCACTTAGTAAAAGAGGGCTAGATACTAATGCAGTTGTTTCAACACCCATTGAATTGATATCAGCTCTAAAACGACCGAGATCGTTCCAATCATCACCGTAAGCAGATTGTTGAGTTTGTCCATCTGTAACATAGGTAACCGCTATAGTTGATATAAGAAGAATTAGTAATATCCAGAAAGAACCTACTAACAGATTTCGACGAGTTTTGAGTGCTGTCAATCTTCGAGTATAATTGCGAAAATCTGTCATGCTGCTCCCCACCTAGTCTATATGACAAATAACGAGCCTGAAGTTCGACTTAAGACGCTTGTGAACGAATGAACGGTTGTGCATCATACTATTCTGATAATTTAATTACCTTACCAACGCTTTCAATTTCTTCTATTGGGACTGAAAGAAGTCCGTTAACAGTAGGCCAGGGAAGAAGTTGAGGATTAATATCAGATTCAATCATCACTAAAATATTAGTAATTTGGCCACTACCAATATCTATACGGAAATCTGCAACATTACCTAATTTATCATCAGCACTATCATGTACTTCGCGATTAATAATTTCACGACCAAAAGTTACTGGCATAGTTTATCCCTCACGCTGACTCGATTCCTGCATGTGCATCAGGAGTTCGACGAACTGATTCAATACCACTAGTTAATCTAGCCTCCATTCGATTATAATAATCCATCATTTCTTCAGTTATTGTAGGCCTAACTCGATTAATTGCTTCTTCGAAATGCTTCTTAGACACACTTTTCTTCTCTGCACGCATAGAAATTAATGCAGCTTCTCTACATATCGCTTCAATATCAGCACCTGTATAATTTACTAATTGAGGTGCGAAATCTTCAATATTGAATTTACCGAGAGGCATGGGTTCAGAATGTATCTTGAGAATTGCTCTAATTGATTCAACATCTGGAGGAGGGATATGAAGTACACGCTCAAATCTACCACTTCTTAACAAGGCTGGATCTATCATTTCGGGCCTGTTAGTTGCAGCAACAACAATTACTCCTTCCATAGATTCCACTCCATCCATTGAACTTAATAATTGATTTACGACTCGATTCATTACGTCTGAACCCTCGCCAGTATTACTTCTCCTAACCCCAGCAATACTTTCAAATTCATCTAAAAAGATAATTGATGGACTAGATTGTTTTGCTTTCTTGAAAAGCTCACGAACGGCTTTCTCAGAGGAACCTACCCATTTAGAAATTAATTCCGGCCCTTTTATTGTAATAAAATTAGCCTTCGCCTCATTGGCAATAGCTTTTGCAATCAAGGTTTTACCAGTCCCTGGAGCACCAAACAGTACAATTCCTCGAGGAGGTTTTATTCCAAAATGTTCAAACATCTCAGGTTTTGTTAGAGGCCATTCAATACTCTCTTTCAACCTCTCTTTAACTTCAATAAGGCCACCTACTTGTTCCCAATTTACTTCAGGAACCTCAAGATAAATCTCTCTTAGAGCACTAGGTTCTATTTCTTTAATAGCGAGTTTGAAATCAGACATTCTTACTTCCATCTTCTCTAAAACCTCTGCAGGAATTTGTTCTTTATCTAAATCAATCTCAGGAAGATAACGGCGAAGTGCTTTCATTGCTGCTTCTCTAACTAAAGCCGATATATCAGCACCAACAAATCCATGAGTATTATCTAGTAGCCAATCAACATCAAAGTCATCACTTATTGGCATCCCACGTGTGTGAATACCAATAATTTCTGAGCGACCGTTTTTATCAGGTACACCTATCTCCAATTCTCTATCAAAACGACCTCCACGGCGAAGTGCAGGATCTATTGCATCGGGACGATTTGTTGCACCAATTACAATTACATTATCTCTCCCTTGAATTCCATCTAATAATGTTAGTAATTGAGCAACAACTCTACGTTCTACTTCACCACTAACGTCCTCTCTTTTTGGAGCAATCGAATCTAACTCATCAATGAATATTATTGCCGGAGAATTAGCAGCTGCTTCATCGAAAATTTCCCGCAACTGCTTTTCACTCTCACCATAATACTTAGAAATAATTTCTGGTCCATTGATTGAAGTAAAATTAGCTTTAGTCTCTGATGCCACTGCTTTCGCAATTAATGTTTTACCGGTACCTGGTGGGCCATGTAGTAGCACACCTCGAGGAGGATCGATACCTAATCTTCGGAAAAGAATTGGATGTTTAAGAGGTAATTCAATCATCTCCCTAACTTTCTGTAACTGTTCTCCAATTCCACCTATATCTTCATATGAGATTGTAGAAATTGGTTGTCCACCATCTTCTTCCTCATCAACTGGTTCTTCTTTAATTATGATTTCAGTATCTGGTAAAACTTGAACAATTCCTTTTGGAGTAGTTTGAACTATCTGGAAAGGTAAGGCTTCTGCAAAAAGAGTCATGCCCGGAATAAAGATTCTATCACCAGATACTACTGGTCGCTTATTTAGCCCACGGCGTGCGAATCCTTCGATACCGGGTCCAAAACGAACTTTTTGTTGTTTAGCCATAACTGGACTAAGAATTAATTTCTGGCAAGGTTGTGTTTCGACCTTGCGAATTGTAACTTTGTCACCAAGTGATACACCTGCATTTTTTCTTATAATTCCATCAACTCTAATCACGCCTAAGTTCGCATCTTCAGGTCGACAGCGCCAAACAATAGCCGCTGTCTTTTGTTCACCAGTAATTTCAACGATATCACCTGGTTTTAGATTTAAATCATTATCAAAAGGAACTCTTGCTCTACCATGCCCAACATCGCTTGGTATTGCCTTGGCTACTCTAAGTTGTAAGTCATCTACTCCCTCATCCGACATTCGACATCACTCCTAACGAAACTTTGTCTACACCATATCACTTAAACCCGACAACTTGTAGATGTCAAATGAATATCACATAAAATCATCATAATGTTGTTTGAGAAGGTTTCTTGACATAACTGTATTTCGCAAGACACATGACCAACGTGCTAGAATCAGGATTTGAATTCATGGATGCCAATAATCCCAACGGTAGTCCAAAGATAAAAGGATACAATGTTATTAATGGAAAACTACAATCTGCAAGCGATGGAAATACATTTGAGAGTTTAAATCCTGCACTTCTTACTGACTGTTTAGGAGAGTTCCCTTTATCTACAAAAGAAGATGTCCATGAAGCACTCAATGCAGCAAGAAATGCATTCCCATCATGGTCGGCTACACCAGCTCCAACAAGAGGTCAAATAATAGGAAATATGGGTAGATTATTAATGCAATATAAAGATGATATTGTAAGAGTTGAAACAAGAGAGATTGGTAAAACACTGAAGGAAAGTGCGGGATCAGTTCAAGAAGCGATAGATACATGTTTGTTTTTCCAATCCGAAGGTCGAAGGTTATATGGTCAAACCGTCAATTCAGAATTACCTGATAAAGAACTTTTCACTTACAGAAGACCTTTGGGGGTATGTGGAATTATTAATGCATGTAACTTTCCAGCCGCAGTACCATTCTGGAAGATGATACCAGCAATAATGTGTGGGAATACTTGTGTTTGGAAAAGCCCACAAGATGCTCCTCTCCTATCTTTCATGTTAACAAGAATTATCCATGAAGCAGGTTTGCCAAATGGAGTCATTAACTTAGTTCATGGGAAAGGAAGCGGTGCAGGACAGCATCTTGTAGATGCAGTTGATGAAGGTTTAGTCAACAAGATAAGTTTCACAGGATCTACTCCTGTTGGAAAAATGATAGGAGAAGTATGTGGTAGAAATTTAGTTTCTGCAAGTTTAGAATTAGGAGGTAAAAATCCCTTAGTCATAATGCCTACTGCAAATATAGAAAATGCAGTTGAGGGCGCTTATTGGTCAGGATTTGGTACTGCTGGTCAACGTTGTACAAGTCTTGGTAACTTAATTATCCATGAAGATATTTATGATGAATTTATTGAGAAGTTAATGAATAAAGTTAGATCGACAATAATTGGGGACTCAATGGTTCACGATAATGTCCTTTATGGCCCTATGCTATCTGAAAAATATGCTAAAGATTTCCTAAGAGATTTACAATTATGTGAAAAAAGTGGTGCTAGGAAGTTATGGGGTAATGGAAGAATAACAACAGAAAATAGGCCCGAAAACTTCCTTGGAAATCCAGAAGAAGGAGTATATATGTGGCCACATGTTTATGCAGATGTAACTGAAGACATGGAATGTTTCCATGAAGAAATATTTGGACCTGCGATTACTATCGTTAAAGCTAAAGATTTCAAACATGCATTGCATTTAGCTAATGCATCACCATATGGACTCTCAAGTGCGATATATACTAATGATCGATTAGAGGCATATCGTTACAAGACTGGAATAAAAGCAGGAATGACTGGAATAAATAATTCAACAACTGGTGCTGAAGCTCATCTTCCATTTGGAGGAGTCAAAGGTAGTGGAAATGGAACTAGAGAATCAGGTATTTGGGTTATCGAAGCATACTCATACTGGCATGCAGTTAATGATGAGCTTTCAGGTAAATTACAACTTGCTCAAATGGATGTTGAAGAAATTGAACTTCATGAAAAAGAAGTGGATTACTCTTCATTGGCATAATCCTAGAGCATCGGCTCCCCACACTCTGGGCAGGGCAATGTTGGCAACCAGGCACCTGGCATATATCCACATTTAGTACATATAGAAGTCTCAATATTACCGTATTCATCCATATTTATCGAACTTTACTGAAAGTCTTAACTTAATGAAGATTACTAATCCAATATAAAATCGCTTATGGTAGAAAGCAATTACTTATTGGCCAAGGACTGTTCGCTATGAATAAGGTAGGGTTCAGTCGATGTCTAATTCAATCAAGCTTCCAATCAAAAAAGGATTTGGAAATACAGATCGGATTGATAGATGGTGGTCTCAACCATTCTGGATGGGCTTTGGTTTAACTATCGCATTAGTTTATACCGCTCTGAGAGTAATTGTTTGGGATGGGGATATACAATACGATAATCATCGAGTAACATCTCCTATTTTTTCACCTGATGTAATACATTTATTTGATTTACAAACACCTAGTTGGATGAATTCTGCACTGCTAATATTGTGGATTCCATTTGGTTTCAGAGGGACTTGCTACTATATGCGCAGAGTATACCACAGAGTATTCTTCCAAAATCCCACAGCATGCATGGTATCAAAACCTGAAATCAATTATCGTATTGGCTACAAAGGGGAAACTGGACTCTTTGTATTAAACAACATACACAGATATATGTTATATTTAGCAATAATTATTCTTTCAATGAAAGTATATGATGTGTACCACACTATGTGGTTCGATAATGGTGTCAGTAAAGATTTCGGCATTTCATTAGGAACAATTGTATTGGCTACTGAATCATTATTATTATTCATGTACGTAGCATCATGTCATGCATTTAGGCACTTATTTGGTGGGGGAATGAATCAATGGAGAAAAGGAATTTCTGGATTAATGGGGAAGTTATATTGGAAAATTAGTGACCTAAATGTAGATCACTCATTTTGGTTTTGGACGAGCCTAGGAATGGTATTCTTAGGGGACTTATTTATTTGGGCTGTAGCAGAAGGTGCACTGACAGATCCTTCTTGGATCATTATTGAGGGATTAAGATGAGTGAAGAATGTGTGATTCATGAACATGATGTGGTCATCATTGGTGCGGGAGGTGCGGGCTTAAGAGCAGCAATTGAAGCCAGTAAAAGTGGGGCTAGTGTAGCAATGATTTGCAAATCTATGCTTGGGAAAGCTCACACAGTAATGGCAGAGGGAGGAGCTGCCGCTGCTTTAGGGAATAAAGACCCTCGAGATAATTGGCAAACTCATTTCCGTGATACTATGAAAGGAGGCAAATATCTGAATGATTGGAGAATGGCCAAAATACATGCCCAACAAGCACCTGACCGAATCCGTGAACTAGAAACATGGGGAGCGATTTTTGATAGGACCGAAAAGGGTTTAACAAATCAAAGAAACTTTGGTGGCCATACATACCCTCGATTAGCACATATTGGAGATGCTACTGGATTAGAATTAATCAGAACGCTTCAAGAAAAAGGAGTTCATATGGGTATGGATGTGTATATGGAATACACTGTTCGTAAATTATTCAAAACTGACGGTAAAATTTCTGGTTGTTTCGCATATAATCGAAATGATGGAACCTTACATATTTTCAAAGCAAAAACAATTGTAATTGCAACGGGAGGGATTACTAGATGCTGGGCAGTATGCTCAGGGTCATGGGAATACACTGGCGAAGGACATGCATTAGCTTACTGGGCTGGAGCTGAAATGGGAGATATGGAATTTGTACAGTTCCACCCTACCGGTATGATATGGCCACCATCAGTTAAAGGGATATTAGTGACAGAGGGTGTTCGAGGAGAGGGAGGAGTGCTCCAAAACTCAGAAGGTAAAAGATTCATGTTTGACTATGTACCAGACATGTATAAAGATGAATTCGCGGATACTGAAGAAGAAGCTCGCGAATGGGTTGACGAAATTGTAGAAGGAAAATTAGCAACTGTCAGAAGACCTCCTGAACTATTGACAAGAGATGTAGTAGCTAAGGCAATAAATTCAGAAAAAGATGCTGGGAGAGCAAGTGTCCATGGAGGGGCTTATCTTGACATCTCATGGAGAGACCCAGAACAAGTCAAGAAAAAGTTACCAGGAATGTATCATCAATTTAAAGAATTAGCAGCTGTAGATATTACTGTTGAGAGGATGGAGGTGGGACCAACTGCTCACTATGTAATGGGAGGAATTAAAGTAAATTCTGAAACTCAAGAAACAACAATTTCAAGAATGTTTGCAGCTGGAGAAGCGGCAACAGGGCTCCATGGAGCTAATCGACTTGGAGGTAATTCACTGTCAGACTTAATTGTATTTGGTAAAATTGCAGGAGAACATGCGGCATCTTTGGCATTAGAAATTGAAGACTTCTTGCCAATTGATCAATCAGAGATAGATGAGGTCATAGCAGAAACTTTAGCCCCACTTAATAGAACAGGTGGAGAAAATCCTGCTAAAGTAGTAGAAGATTTAAGGGAAATGATGCAAAATAAGGTTGGTATAATCCGTACTGAAAAATTACTCAAAGAAGCACTTGATGACCTTGATGAATTAGAATTAAGATCACTATCTACTTCATCTGGTACTAGCAAAATATACAATCCAGGGTGGCATCAAGCACTGGAGATTAGTGCCATGTTAGACGTAAGCAGAATGTGTGCTTTAGCAGCATTACATCGAGAAGAAACTAGAGGGGGGCATACTAGAGATGATTTCCCAGTTCCCGATTACAAATATTGGGGTAAAATAAATAGCGTTATAACAAAGAAAGAGGTGATGACTATCGAGCATAGAAGTTATCCACCAATCGATAAGGAACTCAAAAAATTATTAGATATTGAAGATCTGCATGAGGAGGAATGAAAATGACAGAAGATGTAACGTTCAGAATTTTCCGCGGAGAACCTGATGAAGATGGCGATCAATTTGGAGAAATGGTAGATTATACTGTAGAAATGGACGAAGGAATGGTCGTATTAGATGTAATTCACCGAATACAAGCAGAACATGCACCAGATCTTTCATGTAGATGGAATTGTAAAGCGGGGAAATGTGGCTCATGTTCAGCAGAAGTAAATGGTAAATCACGTCTTATGTGTATGACTAGAATGGAAGATGTATTGGAAGAAACTCCAGAAGATGAACCAGTATTAGTAAAACCAATGCAAGCATTTCCTTTAGTCAAAGACCTTGTCACAGACACTTCATGGGCGTATGAAATGAACAAAAAAATGGTCCCAATAAATGGGCCAGATGAAATGGATTGGGAATTTAATCAAAATGAGGCTAATCGAGTTCAAGAATTTAGAGGATGCGTAGAATGTATGCTTTGTGTAAATAGCTGTCATGTATTGAGAGAGCATCAGAAATTTGATGAATTTGCGGGTCCTCGATTCTTTGTTCGCTTAGCAGGACTAGAGATGCATCCATTAGATGTGGAAAATAGAATCCCTGAAATTAAAGATGATTTTGGCATTGGATATTGTAATATCACAAGATGTTGTACAGAAGTATGCCCTGCTGGAATAAATATTACGGATAATGCAATAATACCCTTGAAAGAAAGAGTAGTTACAGAATATTATGACCCTATTGCAATGATAGGACGTAAACTCGGATTAAGATGATTAATTCTAATTGACCTCTCCGAGTTTACCCGGAGAGGGTTTGTGTAATTCCGTGAAAAAAAAGATTTACTCAGAGACGAGTAATTCCGTTTTTCTTTACATTTGCCTTCTTGATTTTGTCTGGTAGCCATGCAGGGCCGTTCGCTGGCTTTGCAACAACTTCCGTCCAACCTTTGAAGCTATGAACACGGTTTGTTCCACGCTCACGCAGTTGGATTTCGGTATGACCACGTGTTGCTGCTTTCAAAGCAGCTCCTCGTGGTTGCTTGCTAACGAACACCTGAGCAGTGTCCTTTCCATTCTCCATCAGTACGAAGTATTTTTTGTCTGACATAAAGCAATCCTCCATACCCCGCTTATCAAAATAGTCTATGAAGGTATTGCTCTAAAAACGCAATACTGCGCTACTATTCGGGTATTAAAGAAAAAACCAAGTATCAAAAATCAAATTTACATTTCTGCACAAGCAAGTGTTTTTGTATTCAAAACACCAGGTATTGCACGTATTGACTCCACTACGAATCTAGCTATATCACCCATATTATCAGCTTCTAATTTAACAATTAAATCATGATCACCAAAAAGAAGATTAGCATCTGTAACAAATGATAATTTAGAGACTGCATTAAACACATTAACTTCTGAACCAGGTTCAACATTCACTAGTACGTATCCCGCTGACATGTATAGTTCGTGAAGGCATCTACCCATCAAATGTTCCCTAAAAAATCAAGAATGAAGAGAAGAAGCATACATATTGCATGGACCTCTCTCACAATAATATGGCAGAGGTCATCATAGTTCGAGAATGTAAATATGGACAAGTGAGAGTCTGCTTCGGAAACGTTGCTCGAGTAGAAGGAGACGTGATGGTTTTACCTGCCAATAATAGACTCGCAGGAAGAGAAGGATTAGATGAAGTAATGCAACTCGTAGCAGGACAAGAATTGAGAGATGCTTGCATTGCTATTGCTAAGGAAAAGAGAAAAACTAATTCCCAACCTTGTGGAGTAGGGGAAGCAGTTACTACTTCTGCATATAATTTACCTGCAGAGCATTTGATTCATGTAGTTGGTCCTGATTGTAGAAGACCTACACAAGACCAATATAGAAGAGAATTAATGAAAAAATCATATGAAGCAATGTTTGCTGAAATTGATAAGCTTGAACCTCGAAAAACTTTAGTTTTACCACCTTTAGGGATGGATGTTTTCGCATATCCTCATCGAGAAGGAGCGAGAATGACAATGGAAATTATCTTAGCTTGGATGGATGAAGGAGAAGATCCTGGTGTTGATATGGTTCTGATTGTTACAAATGAAGCAAGTTTCCTCAAGAATATGAAAACAGTATATCGTGAAAGCGAAGATCAATTCCCAGGCGTTGATAGAACAAGAGAATATAGAAAAGGTAAATTCGAATAATTCATCTATATGTGAAATATAGAAAACTTCTAAAAAAGCACTAAAACGAGGATTTCAATCGATGTCGTCAATAACCTTGAGATTACGATAGGGTCATGGGAATAGGGAGCGCATACGAGCGCGAGTTACGTTCTGTGCTTGCTGGAGAGGAAAAAGGAGTAAGAGCAGTAACGAGGTCATGTAGTGAATCTGAACGTGCTCAAGCAATGCAAATTTGCCAAAGACCATTCCTTGTTGTTAGAGCGCCAGGAAGTGGTTCTGAAGGAACTGGTGATTTACTAGTTTTAAGAGGAGATATTTGTTTCCCCATTGAAGTTAAATCTTCTAAAAAACCCAAATTATATCTTTCAGGTAGGACTGTTCTACAATATCAAGCATTAGAAGAAATAGGGTTAAGATGTGCAATACAGCCATTCTATGCCTACAGGTTAAAAGGAGTAAGGGGAGATAGTTGGAGAATATTTAGAGTGAGAATAGATGGATTGACTGGAAGATCAAGATTGTTTACTAGAAGTGTCCCTGAATTGCCGTTAACGAGAAATGGCACACCATATCTAGACTGGCATAAAGGGTTACCATTACATAAATTCCTATCATTGGTTGCAAAATCAGAGAGTGCTAAAAATATAGGTTCGAATATAGTTAGTAAAAAAGTCTATTCGGAAATTCTTGAGTCAGTAACTAATCAATATGATTCATCATCACCTGAAAGAAATGCATCAAGCCTATCGAATTCCTGAATCAAATTTTTAACTTCATGTGACATATTTTTAAATCTAGCCTGATTTAATAATCTAAGGATACTATCTCTACCCCTTCTTATTGAATCTAGTTGACGACTTTGACTCTTAATCTCATCAGAACCTACTCCTACCATGGTATTCCGACGAACATCTCTTTGATGTCACTTATGCAAGAAAGAACACAACTTGAAGAATAGGGATGCTGGCCAAGAGTCATGAAAGATGACGCAGTCTCACTAACAGATCATCTTTTACCTATGATTTCATTATACTTTTTCTATACATTAGGACTACCTCTTTGGGTAGTTATTATTATGATAGTTTGGTATACTTCCCTGATTAATTTAGAAAATAATGGAACTTTAGATAGATGGGATGCTACAAGAGTTTTAGGATTCATACTAATGGTTAGAACAAACAAAGGAAGAGTTTTTCTTGAAAAAATATCTAAATATCAGAGGTTTTGGAGAGGTTTTGGTGAGTTTTCTGTTTGGTTATGCTTTATTGTAATGCTTGGAGTTTTGGGGTTATTGATATTTAGTGCAATATTAACAACATTATCGCCACCATCAGAATCAATTCCTGCCAAGGATCTACTGTTAATACCTGGTGTAACAAGTTACATACCACTTTATTATCCGGCAATTACACTAATAATTGCAGTAATAATTCATGAATATGGTCATGCAATTCAAGCAAGAGTCCATGGGATGAGAGCTAAAAGTTTCGGCTTACTATTATTCGGGCCATTACCTATGGGAGCTTTCTTTGAGCCTGAGATGCAAGAAATGTCAAGAGCTCCAAGAAGAGAAAGACTGCGGATATATGCTGCTGCACCTTCAATAAATATAGTTCTCACTTACTTTATTTTGATACTACTTTCGTCAACTGCAGCAGGTTTTGTAGCAATAAATCCGGGTATGCACGCCCAAGCAATAATAGTTGGCAGTGGAGCAGAAGAGTCTGGATTAGAACCATATGAGATCATCACGCACATAGACGGAAATTTAGTCTCAGATTACGATAGTTTCGAGGATGTAATGAATTCTAAATCTCCTGGTGAAATAATCGAATTATCCGTCCTATCCAGAGAAAATGAAACAGGTGAGAGAGAATCGAGGAAAACAAATGTCACATTAACAGATAAATTAGATTATTATCTTGACCAAGGTATACCTAGTTATTTCCAAGAAAAATGTTCGGAAGAAGAGAATTGTTTGGAGAAGTATACAATTTTTCTAAATGAGCTTGGAATTCTAGAAGGTGATGCATTCCTTGGGGTAAGTAGTTTGTCATCAGGTACAAGCGCAGTTGATAGATATGAGTTATCTTCTACTGAAGATTATCACCCTGGTTTAAGAACTATTCTTTTCTTGGTCAAACCACTAGAAATGATGGGGGTTCCAATACAATTGGAGGGACAAACAATACCATTAGAAGAAAGAGGATTATTAGAAGCAGGAGATGGACTTATTGCATCTACCATAGGGACTAAAGGTATGCTAGTAGTTTTTGATTTCCTATTCTGGTTTGCATGGATAAATTTTATACTCGGATTTGCGAATCTAATACCAATGATTCCATTTGATGGTGGTCAAATTGCAAGAGATAGCATACATTCCGTCATACAATTCTTTTCGAAAAATATGAATCCATTAAAAGTAGAATCTATAGCAAATAGGATAAGTGGCTTAAGCAGTATTATTATCCTAATTATTGTATTGTTGCCGATACTAATGGCTAATCTATTAAATTAATCCTATTCTTCTTCGTCATTTTTATTTGAATAAGAAAATACATCAAAAATCATTGGAACAATTATTACTACTGCAATTAATGTGAATAAATTATTCCAAGTTTGACCGGATACAAAAGATGAGGTTCCTGAGAAAAATAACTTGATTGCACCGACCCATGGTATCTCTGATGATGCAATTCCTACAACCCAATCATCTCTTACTGCAGTAACTGGATTCCCATTCTCATCTTTCAATCCACGATTACGAATATAATCGTCATCGGCAGTCGAACTTGTAGCTCGGAGTTGATCAATAGTGCAACCATTAGTTATTCGATTATCTCCTGTTGTTAAATAACCTTCATGATTAGGAATCCAATGATCAATTGTTAAATTACCATGAGGGGAGCATGAATAATCAATTTGAAGATTTATTTCTTCAACATTCAAAAGTTTAGTGCCCAATACATCCCAAGTTAATATACAAATATTTTCTAATTTATCAAAAACTCCTTCCGAACAATTATCATCTGTTGGTTCAGCAGTACTATTAGCTATGACTTTGAGTAAAGCGCGGTGAATAACTGGAGTGTCATTACCACCATTTTTTTGATAAATTATAACATCACCATACATACCATGTTTTTCATATCCATAATTCTCACTACCTTTTTCTGTAGCCTCTACATATGTGATTATATCTTTTCTATCAGGATTAATTACTAAAACTAAATCACCAGGATCTATGGCTCCTAATGAGCCTTCATTAGTATGTTTCATTGAACCTGACTCAACAACTACCATAGGAGGAAACATTCCTGTTGCCAGCCACATTGAACCCAGTAGTAAAAACACTAAACCAATTGCAAGAAAGGCTTCTCTAAAATATAATTTAATACCATCTGACAACACTAATCCTCCTTATTATAAAATGGCCTAGTTGTATATAATATTAACAAAAAGAAGACTATCAGAAGAATACTTACAGGATCAATATGAGCTGCAGAATGATGATATGAGGTGGAACCACTAATTCTTTCGGTTAAATCGATAGTATACTCTCTAGAACCTGAAAGAGTCGCTAAACCAAATAAAGTATTCCAAACTAAGGCTACTGAGGCAGTTAAAGACATTAAGATGATTAATCTATGGAAAAATAAGTTTCTAAGAACTTCAAGCCCTGGAAGTGAATGAGAAATTATAGAGTCAGAATTATTCCACCAAGAGGCTTCAATAGACTGACTTGATTTAGAACTACGATTAGGTGTTGAAGATTCAACAGAGAGATTCTTACCAACTGGTATTTCATGTGTTTCAAGTAATCCTCGCATTGAACTCATATACCTAGTACCGAGCATTATGGCTGCATCTTCTCCTTCCTTTCGACGTCTTAGAACTTCAGCTCTTGAATCAAGTATTAATATAGAATCAAGAGTTTGTTTTTGTTCTAAATAATAAAAGAACTCAGGTGCAACATAAAATACACCTAAGGATCCTAAGATCATACCAATCCAAGTTAAAGTCACGATGTTTTCCTTAGAAGGGTCGGTAGGCCCTGAAAGTACAAAAAGAAAAATAATTCCCCAAACTAATAGAGCAGCAGAGAGAATAGAAACATTAGTGATTATTTGGAAATGTTTGTCACTCTGACTTTTCCACCATCGAGCAAATAGACCCAACTGTTTTTCGTCTCGACGCGCCATTATATCGAACTTGGGTAAGGCTCCGCCGCTTAGTGCCTTACGCTAACAAGTTCAGATGAAAAGTCATAATATCACCAATTAATTCATGTGCTATACACTCAACAGGGATGCATGAAAAGTCAATTGTGGGCAATATTAATTGTTTTTAGTCTATTATTATCCGGCTGTATAGGTGAAACAATTCCTGATTTAGATAAGGATGGAATTGAAGACAGCGAAGATAGCGATAGAGATGGAGATGGGTGGGATAATTCATTAGAAATTAATTGTACTACGGATGCAGATAATCCATTAGATGTACCCTCAGATTTAGATCAAGATATGATTTGTGATTTATTAGATCTGGATGCAGATGGAGATGGTTGGAGTAATGACAAAGAAGTAGTATGTGAGACTTCATCATATGATGCTTTGATTAAACCAGAAGATCTTGATAATGATGGAATTTGTAATTTCATAGATGAAGATATAGATGGGGATAAATTACCTAATAGTTGGGAAGAAGAAAGATCTTTCGATCCTTTTGATGCTCAAGATGCTATGATTTGTCAGGGTTTCTCTGAATATTGTTTGAGAAGTTACGACGATTTCACATTCCCTGAGACACACAATGCATACTCTGCTGCTGAAGATGGAGTAATTCTTGGAGTAAATCATTATACCGGCCTTCAAGCACAATGGGATGGAGGTATTAGAGCATTTATGGTTGATACACATCATGTCACTAATGAAAATACAGATGCAGAAGACGTGAGGTTTTGTCATGGGTCACCGGGTCAATTCCCACATCCATGTTTATATTCAGAAATTGATGCTTTTGAGTGGTTATCTCTATTGAATTCACTAATGAATACAACCAATGAGGGATGCCAATCATCTTGTGGAGATGTTGTTACTCTACTTATTGAAAATAATGTTCCTGCAGATCACTTAGAATATTTATTCACTGAAACTGGAATGCATGATAGATTATATATCCATCAAATAGGTGATAATTGGCCAGATATTGGTGATTTGATTTTAACGGGTAAAGATTTAATTGTTTTCTGGGAACAAAATGGAAATCAGAGTTATCCTTGGCTTCATGACTTCGGAGAATTTGGTTGGACTACAGATTATGCAGAAGATAATCCTGAAGATATGGAATGTACTGTGTATAGAGGTGATGGAACACAACCAGTATGGCATCTTAATAATTGGTTGAGTAGTATGTTTGGAGTTGCTGACCCTTATAGATCAGGTGAAGTAAATGACTATGATTTTTTACTCAATAGATCAATTGAATGTTGGGAAATAATGGATGATCGTCCTACATTTGTGGCAGTGGATTACTGGGAAGATGGAGAAATTACCAACGTTACAATTACACTCAATAAGATGAAAAACTGGGATGATATTGTGCCACCTCATCCATAATTATCTTTTAGAAAATTGGAGAGAGCCTACGCTGGGTTTTCTAGACAAGACCTTTGCGATAACAATATGAGTAAAACTGCAATGGAGGCATTGCATCCAGAAGTTCGTAATCTTATTACTCAATTAGGGTGGAAACTTACACCTATTCAAGAAGAAGCGACAATAGATTTGTGTCAAGGAAATGATCGATTACTGGTCGCTCCAACAGGTAGTGGGAAAACAGAAGCTGCGATACTACCAGTTGTATCCAGAGCTCTTGAAGAGCAATGGGAAGGTTTGTCAATTCTATATATTACACCGCTCAGAGCGTTGAATAGAGACATAGATAGAAGATTATCTAGACTATTAGAACCATTAGGATTGACAGTTGGACTAAGGCATGGGGATACTACTCAAAAAGAAAGGACTAAACAATCGAAAAATCCTCCAAACCTTTTGATAACGACTCCTGAAACAACACAAATAATGATGTTAGGAAGTAGATTAAGAAAACATCTCTCTGGTGTAAAAGTGATTATACTTGATGAAATTCATGATCTTGCTGGTAGTGAGAGAGGAGCACAATTAATGGTTGGTTTAGAACGAATTGAGGATATTAGTACTGAATCTTTTCAAAGAATTGGTTTATCGGCAACTGTTGGAAATCCTAAAGAAGTTGCAAGTTATATGTCTAAGACAGCAAAGCCAATCCTTGGTCCTGCACCGAGATTCACAGAAGTTATTGTTCACAAAGAACAACCGTCGCCAGAAGATAAAATTCTTTCTGTTCAATGGTCAGTCTCTCCAAATTCAATAGCTGCTTTCAGAAGATTAGCAAATTCATTAATTCAAGATTCTCCCTCTCTAATTTTTGTAAATTCAAGATCTGCGGCTGAGACAGTGGCACAAAGAATGAGTGCAATCGTTCCAGAAATAAAAATTGGAGTACATCATGGAAGTCTTGCTGCAGAAACAAGAAAAAATATGGAAGACCAATTGAGAAATGGCGAGTTGAATGGAATTATCTGTACAAGTAGTCTGGAATTAGGAATTGATATCGGTTCAATAAAAAGAGTACATCAATTACAATCACCTAGAGCAGTGGATCGATTATTGCAAAGAATGGGGAGAGCTGAACACCACCTAGGAGGTACTGGAAGAGGAGAAATTCTTGCATGGGAAATAGATGAAATTTCAGAATGTGCAGTTATAGCAAGAAAAGCAATGTCTTCAGAACTTGAAGGAATAGAGTGGCAAACTGATCCAGGCGTTGTTGCTGCTAATCAATTCATTCAATTGGCGATAGAAAGAGGAGTTGTCCCTCTCGAGAAAGCGAATGAGATTATAGAAAATTGTTCTATATTTAGAGAATGGAATTACAAGTCAACTATTGGTATTCTGAGGATTCTAAACGACCGATGGCTAATACGACTTGTCGAAGATCCTAAAGAATCAGATGTGACTAAATGGCCAGCTAAATTATGGGAAGAATTAGCTTCAAGATCTGAACAAGATATTCCTGAAAAAAAACCACCATGGGATGAAGAGCAGGAAGAATCAGATAAAATTAGATGGAGAAAAGAATTGTTAAAAGTTCTTCCAAAATCGTTGAAGAAAGGTTGGTATTCACCTTCTGGAAAGGCATCAAAATCTAGAACCGATCATATTTCTATGATTCCTGATGAAATCTCATATAGAGTTAGAGATGTAGTAACAAGGACAGTTTTAGGTTCAGTTGATGAAGCATTTGTTTTATCATTAAATAATGATGCAAGTGATGATTCACTCGGCAGAGCTAGGAGGTTTGTAATGGCAGGTAGAACTTGGCAGATTGTTGATGCCGATCCAGAACAAGAAGAATTACTAGTTGCTCCAATAAAAGAAACTGGGGAGGCTCCTGTATGGGCGGGAGAGTTACCACCCGTTCCTAAAGAAGTAGCTAGAGAAGTTGGTAAATTAAGAAGAAGCACTGCCATTAATTTAGGTGCAATGGAAAATGATGAAACGGTCATACCATTCGAAAATTATCCTCTTTCTTCCAGTGCGAAAGATATGTTGATGTACACTATTGCAGAACATATTGATGCTACAGGAGTTTTACCAGATGAAAAAACAATAACGATTGAAGATAGGAAAGGTACTATTATTTTGAACACTTGTGCAGGTTCTAAAATTAATGAAACTTTAGCATATTTAATTCAGGCTTTTGGATCTTTGAAAGAAGGGAAAATGGGAAGAACATTAATAGATCCATATAGAATATCTATTCAAATTCCTGGTACTAATTCATCTGATGTTCTAGGGTGGTTACAAGATACGCCACCAATAGCTTTGCCATCCTTAATGAGGATGACAATACCAAATGGTAGAGCAGTTAGATGGAGAGTTGTTCAAGTTGCAAGAAGAATGGGTGTTTTACAAAAAGGAGTTGATCCTCGAAAGGTAAATCTTCAAGGATTGATGAGAAGATGGAAAGGCACACCAGTTATAGAAGAGGCTCTAAGTAAATTATTTCATGAGAGAATGGATATTGATTCGACTATTGATTTACTAACTGATATTCAAAATGGAGATATCAAAGTTGTATTAACACCTCCTGGACCCCTAGGACAGTCAGCAAAAAGTGAGAAAGATTTACTACTTCCTTCTTGGTCAGATAAAGAATTAAGAGAACATCTAGAAGTACGATTATTAAATGAGAGAGCTACATTAGTTTGCCTAAATTGTAAAAATAAAACTAGAAGAAGAGTTGATAGATTGCCTGAAAGAATTGAAGCATGTTCAACATGCTCAGGAACTATGCAGGCATGTTCCCCAGAAAGAATGGAAGGGATGTTAGTCGAATGGGTTGAAAGTAAAGACCCTAAAATATCAGGTAAAATGACAAAGAATGCTGAATTAATTCGCACACATGGAAAAGATGCTGTAATGTGTATGATGGGAAGAGGTATTGCTGAAGAGACAGCAACAAGAATTCTTAGAGGACATATGTTTGGAGAACGAGTTAGATTACTTAGATCAATACATAATGCTGAATTAAAATATGCTTCAACAAGAAGATATTGGGGCTAAAAAAAGGCAAGCACTATTTCTGTCCTTTCGCGGCCTAACAATATGCTCATCGGTTTGACTGGAAGAAACGCATCGGGAAAATCAACAATTGTAAATTGGTTTTCAGAAAAAGGAATGAAAACTTCATCTTGTTCTGATTCGATTAGAACATGGCTTTCGGAACAAAATATTGAGCCTACTAGAGACGCACTAATTGAAGGAGGTAGAGAACTAAGAAGACAGGGAGGTGCAGGTGTATTAGCAGAAATGCTACTAGAGATGCTTGATGGAGAAGATGCCGTAATAGATTCTATTAGAACACCTGGAGAAGTTAAAGCTCTGAGAGAAAGAGATGATTTTATTTTAATTGAAGTTAAGACTAGTCCAGATACAAGGTGGGAACGATCTCAGAGTCGTGCACGTGCAGGTGACCCATTAGATAGAGAGACTTTCATCAAACAAGAAAAGGCAGAAGCAGTTGCAAAAGATGCTGCTGGACAGGCATTAAACGCGACAGCAGAATTAGCAGATTTAGTAATTATAAATGATGGAACTGAAGATGAATTAAATAAGGATTTAGAAGAAATGTTCTTGAAATTAGAATAATTAATTCAACGTATGTAAGATTTTTTACGCCATCCTAACGATAATACCTGCTTCATTCATCATACCTGATGCAATGTTGAAATCTTTTTCCCAACGTTCAGGTATTTCTACATCATTTGGATAAATTACCTCACTAATACCTGCTTGAATAAGTGAACGCGTACATCTTGAACATGGAGGCCATGTCACGTATGCCATTGTCCCCTTTAATGAAATTCCAATACGAGCTGCATGCATGATTGCATTTTCTTCAGCATGACATATCATTGGATACTTCTGTTCACGATCTTCAAGTCTCTCAATTTTATCCTCTATTCCTCTTGGAAACCCATTAAATCCTGTTGAACGAATTTCTCGATCTTCACCAACGACTACACAACCAACTTTAGTTGAAGGGTCTTTAGACCAATTAGAAATATGCTTTGCTAATTCTAAGAATCGTTTATCCCACTTATCACTCATATTATCATCTCGCTAATACTTATCATAAGTCATTATCCCTATTGGCCTCAGTACGACTTGCATCATAACCATCTAGAGATGATGGATTTGCATAGCAATCAGGATCATCTCGATCTGCTTTACCACCATTATCATTATCAATACCATCACCACAATTACCAATAGTAGAATCATTAGAAGAGAGTAAATTCTCGGCTCCACCGCTGGCAAGGATTGCAAATAGCAATCCAGATAAGACTAATATCAAAGCAACAAGAATATATTTTGAAGTACTATCTTGAGGTTCAAGAACAACTTTCAACTCAACTTTCTCACTAGGCTTATCAGTCATCTACGAGCCACCCAGAGGGGTCATCCTTTTTGATTATCGGTGAACGCGAAGTTCTTTCCAAAGATCAAGATTGTCCCTAAAAATTACATGATTTAAGATATCACCAACAAGATAAACACTACCTATTATAATAATCTCAATGTCTTCTTTTTTAGCTATCAGTGATGCTTCTAATATTGCATCTATTGGATTTTTTATAATTAATCCAGAAGTCGATCTATTAGTACAAATTATCTGATCTAATTTCTCAGCATTAACTGGTTTATTTCGGCCTGAAAGTGGTTCAGTGAAAATAACCTGATGAAAAATTGAATCATGATAATATTTATTCAATAAAGGTGATAACGTATCTTCAACATCTGCCTTCTCAGTTATTCCAATAACGACTACACATGGTCGATTAATTCGACTAAGCTCAGCTTCAAATCCTTCTTTATTATGTGCTGCACATATTCTTATTGGAGATTCAAACCATAGAGAACCATATCCCGGGGAACGTCCTGGCCAATTACACTCTAACATTGGTATATCCCATTGGTATATCTCAGCTATTTTCTTAGATAGATCATTCCAAATCATCCAAGGAGATAACTTAGTATTTGTTTCATAAATCCAAAGATCATCACCAGCTTTATCTGAAATTACTTTTAGCACAGAGGGTTCCAAATTTTCATTTTTTGATAGTAATAAAGGAATACCAGAACGATGAATACCTACTTTCTCAAAAGCGATTTCCTCCAAAGTATCTCCTAAGAACTCAGTGTGATCTTTAGAGATAGTAGTAATTATACAGAGATCTGCATCTACTAATCGGGTAGAATCTAGTCGGCCACCCAGCCCTGTTTCTATTATTGCTCGGTCGATATTATTCTCTCTAAAAGCAAGCATAGCGATTAAGAATGTCACTTCAAAGAATGTGGGGTTACAAAACGGAACTATTAATGATGCATCCCTTATTTGATTAAGATAATTATCAAATTCATCTGGCATTATTGGGGTACCATTTACTCTAATTCTTTCTTCTACAGTGATTAAATGAGGAGATGTAAAAAGACCCACACTCAAATTATTAGCTCTGGCTAGAGCTGATAATTGCACACATAAAGAACCTTTACCATTTGTTCCAGCAACATGTATTGAGGGGAAGTCGAGATGAGGATTCCCTAGTCTTTCTAATATTAATTCACAATTTTCTAAACCAAGTTTTACCCCGACTAACTTCTTTTCTTCGAACCATTCTCTAATGTTCAAAAAACAATCACCCGCTTATGCAACTACGCACGTGTATTAGTCAAAGTGATATGGCCTTTGAACTTCGTGGGGGTTGAGGAGTGAAAGTGAACGATACAATTGAGGCTATGCGCGACCAATGGAAGTCAATGACAAGTATGGCAGGAATGTTCGTAATGACCATATTTTTAGGTATTACAATCCAACCAGTTTGGAATATTGATGAGGTTAGAGCCTTTGGAGCAGAGGGGACTACACAAAGTGGCTATATATTCCTAGAACTAGTAATGATCGGGATATTTACATTTGTAATTATATGGTTAGCTAGGAAAAATTTTGAATTCGTAATTAAAGCATTCATAATGTTTGCATTGTATACCTCGTTGATCTATGTGGTAGGACCTTATCTCGCATTAATGATGGAATTGACAATGGGGACACAGGTAAATGCTTGGAATATAGCATTAATACTAAATTTGGCATTAATGATTACATTATGGAAATATCCTGAATGGTATATTGTAAATCTAGTTGGAATTTTAGTAGGTTCAGGGGTCATAACAATGATTGGTGTTAGTTTCGTACCCACTTTAATAATTATTTTTATGATAATTGCGGCAATATATGATCATTGGGCGGTTAATGGAAGTAAACATATGCTAGAATTAGCTGAAACTATGATTAAATTAAAATTACCAATATTACTTGTTGCTCCTAAAGAAAAAGGTTACACGTTTTTAGAAGAACAAGGCGACTTCATGGAGGAAAAAACAATCAGGCCATCGGATGGAGACTGGGATGATCCTCAAATAGACTTAGAAAAAGCTCCGAAAGGAGGGAGAGATGCATTATTTATGGGTCTAGGAGATGTAATATTCCCTGGGATGCTGGTTATTTCGACTTTGTCTTTCTTACCTCAAACTAGTTCATATGGTCCTGACCTAAATTCATTCTTTGGCACTATATATTTCGACCCTCTAGTAGTAGCACTAGGGACACTCTTTGGAGGATTAATTGGTTATTTTGGACTAATGACTCAAGTTGCTAAAGGAAAACCACAAGCAGGCCTACCTCTTCTGAATGGAGGAGCAATAATAGGTTATTTTATATCTGGAATAATTGTATTTGGGCCCTCTGAGTTAATTCAACAAATCTCACTCTTCTAACCCTAAAAGCCCGATTCATTGAAAGAAGATTGACCAGCCCTAGGGTTGATTGTTATGCTAGACATGAAGATGTTTCGTGAGAATGCGGATATTTTACGTGCAGATCATGATAAGAGAAAAATGCCTCAAGACAATATAGATGAGGTTATCAGATTAGATAATGCTTGGAAACAAGCAAGTTATGATTCTAATCAATTACGAAAATCTAGAAACGAAGCTGCCAGAGGAATTGCTAATGCAAAAAAGTCTGGCGATTCTAAGGCTGTAGAGAAAATCATGGCTGAAGTATCAAGTATTGGAGCTAAAATTGAAGAGTTAACTACTGAATCTGATAATTATCTAAAACAAAGAGACGCAATCAGAATGAGGATACCAAATATTCTTCATGAAAGCGTGCCTGTTGGAGAAGATGATCAGAAGAATACTTTGCATAGTTTACATGGTGAAAAAAGAGAGTTGAATTTTGAACCTAAAACTCATAATGACATTATTGAAATGAATGGATGGGTAGATTTAGCAAGAGCAGCGAAAATAGCAGGTAGTCGTTTTTATTTCTTACAAGGCGACTTAGCTCGTCTAGAAATGGCTCTTCAAAGTTATACTACTAATTTCCTTGTGAAACGTGATTATACCCTTGTACAGCCACCACTTATGATGAACAAAGAAGCTTACGAAGGAGTTACTGATCTATCAGATTTTGAAACAGTGATGTATGGTATTGAACCTGATAAATTCTATCTTATCGCAACAAGTGAACACCCGTTAACGGCAATGAGGATGGATGAAATAATTGAGCCATCTGAACTGCCTATAAAACTCGTAGGAATATCACAATGCTTCCGTAGAGAAGTAGGAGCACATGGGCTGTCAGATAGAGGAATCTGGAGAGTACATCAATTTACTAAAATAGAGCAAGTAATAATTTGTAATCCTGAAGATTCTTGGTCGCATCATGAAGATTTACTATCAAATGCAACCGAATTATGGGATAGTCTAGATTTACATTACAGAGTTGTAAATATCTGTACTGGAGATATGGGGACAGTCGCTTCAAAGAAATACGACCTGGAAGCATGGTTGCCCGGAGTTGGAGATTACAAAGAAGTTGTATCTTGTTCTAATTGTACAGACTATCAAGCTAATCGA
>CAXDMJ010000016.1:0-26464 GCA_963990035.1 uncultured Candidatus Poseidoniales archaeon
TCGTCATCTTTTCCTGCGGTACAAGAACCAGCATATGCGATATCGATATTAATAGTGCCAATATCTTTGATATATGCACCATTTGTTGGATCTGAAGGAATCCCCTCATCTGGATTCCCAGGGTGAGCGACCATAGGTAGGATTTCATCTAAGTTAATTGTATGAATTCCTCCATGATACTTTGCTCCCTCATCAGGAAAGACAAAAGAATCATAAATTTCTTGTTTAGTAGCTAAAGGTCTCCTATTGATCAACCATTCAACTGTCATATCATCAGGGTCGCATATGCCTGTTTTTGCACTACATTCAGTAGCCATATTGCATAAAGTCGCTCTTTCATCCATTGACAAACTTTTAAGTCCAGGTCCTCCAAATTCCATGCTCCGATCGAGCGTCTCTGAATTTGCAGCATATTTCCATAATATGTGTAGTATTACATCTTTAGCAGTGCATCCAAAATCCAATTCGCCAATTAAGTTAAATCGAATACTTTCTGGTACTTTAACAAATGCGAATTGATTATGGATTAAATTAGCATATTCTGTCGAACCAACTCCATATGTCAGGGCATTACTGGCTCCTCCCATACAAGTATGGCTATCAGTTGCTTGAATAAAATCGCCAACATCAATAAATTCTTCTCTAGCTACTTGATGGCAAATACCCGGAGAAACTCCATTAACAGCAGAATAATCTCTCACCCCAGTATGTTTTTGAAAGACATTTTGCAAGTCTCTTAATGCTTGTATCTTATCTTTGAATTTTCCAAACCTAGGGACTCCTGTTGCATATAATAAATGATCTTCAAAGACTGCAAACTTAGGAGGGTTTGGTATTGAATAATTTTCTCCATATTCTATTTTTAAGAACTCATGGACTTGGGCAGTAGTAAATTCATGTGAATATCCCCCATCGACCGAAGCCAGAACAGCATCTCCTGGTTTTAGGTATCCTTTATGTTTATTTTCACTAATTAATTTATTAGAAATTATTTTTTCAACAATAGTCATTGGATGAGGGACTTTATTTACTTCTGGAAGTTTAACATTTCCATTTTTTAACTCCTTAGCAAACGGTAGAATACCTCCATTTTCTAAAATTAGTTTAGTCACAGGATCATATTTTTTCGTAAATTCGCTCAATGCTATTTTCTCCCCATTTTGCAGCCTTTCAAGCATTATATAATCCCCCATCAATTGACCTAAATTGATATTATTTCTTTCATGTATCGGTGCGAATGATGCAGCGATTACAATCTTTATTCCGGACCATTTTTCACATTGAGGAGCAGTTTCTCTACTAGAGCCGGTTCCTTTTCTATGCCCAGACACGATAACTTCAAAATTACCATTAATTAATGCATATTGTTCAAAAACACGTCGACCATCATGCAACAATCCGGCATAAGCATTTTCAGCAATTTTTTCTGGTTCATAATCAAAACAAACCCAAGCAGGAGTCATAACATCTGTATTTATGTCATCTAATAAATCATCAATAGTTAAATCCTCCATTTTCAAGTTCAAGCCTTCATACAATTGTTTTTGTATAAGGCTGAGATCTTTAGTTAAAAATAAGACTCTTTTCTCCGGATTTAGAGAAATTTCGGATTGTGGCCATTCTTCATCTCTCATGCACAACCCTCCAAACAGTTCTTGCCAAGGTCGGGTAATATATCACCATTCTCAATTTTTCAGTTAACTTAAATCAGTATATTCGTTAACTTTTTTTCTCGCATTGATATGTTAACCTTAAATAACATCGTCATTCGGGATATTTTACCTTTCTTAGGAAAGAGGATGTGATGGGATGGCAGATTATCTCGTGGAAGACACTGTAAAATGCGACGAATGTGGAAGCCGTAATCTAAATCGTGACGAATCTCGAGGAGAGGTCGTTTGTGAAGACTGTGGGTTGGTACTTGAAGACAAAGTAATCGATCAAGGGGCTGAATGGCGTGTTTTCAGCCCAGAACAGGGTGATCAGAGGGCGCGTACAGGTGCTCCAATGACAGTTATGTTACATGACAAAGGTCTCTCTACTGATATTGATTGGCAGAATAAAGATTATTCCGGAAAATCAATCTCATCTCGTTATAGATCACAGTTTTATCGAATGAGAAAATGGCAAAAGCGCTCTCGCGTTAGTAATGCTACAGAAAGAAATCTTGCAATGGCTTTAGCCGAATTAGATCGAATGGCAAGTAGGCTTGATTTACCTAAATCAATTAGAGAATCAGCAGCTGTCAACTACAAGAAAGCAGTCGAAGCTAGACTTATTCGAGGCCGTTCAATAGAAGGTGTTGCAGCAGCATCTCTTTATGCAGCATGTCGCCAATGCCAAAATCCTAGAACCTTAGATGAAATTGGAGAAGCAAGTAGAACAGGAAGAAAAGAAATAGGCCGTACATATCGTTTCATGGTTAGAGAGTTAAAGATGAAAATACCTCCAACTAAACCCGAAGATTATATTCCTAGGTTCTGTTCAGGTCTTGATTTAGATGCTGAAGTCCAGTCGAAAGCATATGAGTTAATTGCTGCTGCTCAAGAAAAAGAATTAACCAGCGGCAGAGGTCCTACTGGTATAGCAGCATCAATAATCTATATTGCTAGCGTATTATGCGGTAAAAGAAGAACTCAACGAGAAGTTGCTGAAGTAGCCGGAGTTACTGAAGTTACAATTAGAAATAGATACAAGGAGTTAATCCAAAACTTGAACATCGAACTTGAAATTTAAGTCGGTGTTAATGTGTCAAGAAGAGAGGCCAAATCTCTCATCAGAGAATCTTGTAATAATCTTCTTAGAGAATGTATTTCTCTATCTTTTGAATCTCCTCCATTGCCGAATCCTCCATTAGAAATGCCTGATTTTCCTGCAAATCCCCCCTCTGATTCATCTAAAATTATTCAGCAAGCATTGGGAATTTCTTCAATAGATACTGCTGGTTTTTATTATCGATTAGAACAAGTAATTGAAACCGACGAACCAAGTTTTGTTAAAAGAAATATAGATCCAATAGCCCAGCGTGAAAAATGGTTACTAAAAAATATAGATGTGATTGCACAAAAAATATTAATATTGCAAATAAAAGATTGGTTCAATTCTGCATTAGATGAGGATTCACCTGACACTGATAGATGGTATATCGCTGTGAGCGTTCTAATCGGTTTAATTCTAAGAGATTCTGAAATAACAGAATCGCAGTGTTTCAATTTATTTTCTTCAATAATAGTTGCAAGAAAACCAGATTCATGGCCAGTAAATAAGTTAACAGGGCCGCACCACATATCTTGGGATGGAAAAAATCGAGATACAAGTTTTGAAGAAATGGCGCATCCTAGTGGAGTTTTAGCCGCTAATTCAATCTTAGATATTCTTGAATTATATGAATCAAGTAACCCAACAGTGCTGCCTTATTGGTTAGAGAGACTCTCTGTTCGAGAACAGACCTATGCTGCTCTAAATATTGCGTCGAGAATTCATAATTTAGTAATCGATTGTAAAGAAAAATCCTCATCATCTATAGTTATGGCCGCAATTCAATCGCTACCACATCATCCCGATGAATCAAGGGAATTATTATTCGAAATATGTAAGAGCGAAAAAGTATTTTTAAGACGAAATTTGGCCTCCAATCTTTCTCGAATAGATTCTGAAGATCGTCGTTTTGCTCAAACATTACTTGATGTACTGATTAATGATATAGATTCTGATACCAGAGTTATCTCTACAACTTATCTTGGTACTTTAGCACGTCTAGAGCTTCTCATATTTACTGAGTTTTCAAAAAGGATATTCGTATCAGGTGATACTCGAATGATCCAAAGATTAATTGATTCTGGAATACGGCATTATCTTTCTATAGATCCAAACGATAGTGCTGAAATTATTCCTATAGCTTGGGTTTCTAGTAATTTAGAATCTCGTTCAAAATTATCAGGAATGTTTATTCAATTAGCTAAAATAAATCTTTCATCATTTCAAAAAATTTCTTCTAGAATATTTGAGTTAAGTCCTGAATCTCACAACGATTTATTCAATAGAATTAATCTAAGAGACCAGAAACTTGCATCTTCGATCAAGAGCAACCAGTAGTGGCACCGCAAGCATTACACTTCAAGCAGGTCCCATTTCGAACCATTTGGCTACTTCCACAGTCAGTACATATATCTCCTGTAAATCCATTTTCTCTGGCCAACCTTCTAGTTTTAGTCAGCGCATCTTCAACTTGTTCGAATGCTCCAAGTGTTTGTTGAACCTCTCTAATCTCTCCTTTATTTCTGACTACGCCTTCCTGTGTAATTTCAGGCCTACTTATTGAATATGGATCTAAATCTTCGTGTGAAACATGGGCTAAATCATGTCTTCCAAGATATCTAATTGCTAATTCTCTGAATATATAATCTACGATACTAGAAGACATCTTTACACGCCCACTTCCACCCATTACCATTCCACTTGGTTCGAACTTTTGGAATGTAAAAGAATTTACAAAGGCATCTAGAGGGACTCCATGTTGTAGCCCTAAAGATACAGCAATAGCAAACTGATTCAGCATTGATCTCCATGCTGCTCCTTCTTTAGAAGTTGTCAACATTATCTCCCCTAATCTTCCATCATCATAGGAACTATGGTTCAGATATACTGTATGACCACCTACTCTTGCTTTCATCCTGCCTCCTTCACAATTATCAGGCAATGGCCTTCTAGATGCAATATAGTCGTGCACCATTGCTTCTGCAAGTGGTTGAGCTTTTATTTCAGGCAATGGTAAAGTCTCAACAACCTGCTCAACCATTTTTTGTACAATAATAACATCTTCCTCTTCCTCTTCATCTAAGGCACTAGAATCGACAAGTTGATTCATTAGAGGCTGAGATAATTTCGAACAATCCCTATAAACTGCACAAGCCTTAATCATATTTGTAAAACTCAAGTCATATGCATCTTTGATTTCTGAAACCGTTGAATTTGAAGGCATATTAATTGTCTTAGAAATAGCACCCGAAATAAATGGTTGAGCCGCAGCCATCATATGGACGTGGGCAGGCCAATCAATAGATCTGACGCCATGTTTACCGCCAGGAGTAGCGCAATCGAAAACTGCTAAATGTTCATCTTTCAAACCCGGTGCGCCTTCAATGGTGCCTCTGCCTAAAACATGGTCATTTATATCGTTAATCTGTTCAGAAGAAAGTCCCAAATATCCAAGAATATCAAAGAAATCATCATTATATTGTTCTTCGCTAATACCAAGAGTTTCTACACATAATTCCTTACCGAGTATACTAGGGGAGAAAGCAGATCTAATATCAAATACATCCGGCAATTTACTTTCAATATTTTTTATTTGCTTATTTGAGAATCCAAGAGATTCTAATTTCTCTATAGATAGGTGGGGGCATTCATTCAAACTTTTCGCTCCCATAACGAATTCTTCAATATTTTTTGTTTGCTTAGCGGAATAGCCAAGTCTTCTCAGTGCCATAGTCACTCCTTTATTGATTATTCTAAGAGATCCTCCGCCTGCTAGAGTTTTGTACTGCACTAGGGAGAATTGAGGCTCTACTCCAGTAGTGTCGCAACCCATAACAAGTCCAATCGTTCCAGTAGGCGCAATAACAGTTGTCTGTGCGTTTCTATAGCCGTGTTCTTCACCATCTCTCAATGCTCGATCCCATGCATCTCTTGCTGCTCCAAGCAAATCTTGTGGGCACTTCTTTGCATTTATTCCTCGTGGCATTATGCTTAATCCTTCGTATTCGGAATTAGGAGCATCATAAGCAGCCCTTCTATGATTTCTCATAACTCTTAGCATATGTTCAGCATTTCTCTCATAATCAGGATAAGGGCCTAAAATTGAAGCAATTTCAGCACTTGTAGCATATGATTCTCCGCACATAATCGCAGTTAGAGCGCCACAAATAGCATATGCTCTTTCATCATCATATGGGATTCCCATATGCATCAGAAGAGAACCAATATTACAGTAACCTAGACCTAATGTTCGATAGTCATATGATTTCTGTGCGATTTCAGCGGATGGGAATTGTGCCATTAAGACACTAATTTCTAAAGTTGCAGTCCAAAGTCTGACGCTATGTTTGAAATCCTCGATTTGGAAAGTCTGATTATCCAAATCATAGTAATGAAGTAAATTTATGCTGGCTAAATTACAAGCAGTATCATCGAGGAACATATATTCAGAACAGGGATTTGAACCATTAATTCTTCCACCTTCGGGGCAAGTATGCCATTCATTTATTGTGGTATCAAATTGTACGCCCGGATCAGCACAAGCCCAAGCAGTATATGCAATCTTATCCCATAATTCTCCTGCATCTAATACTTTACATGCCTCTGGTTCCCGATCTTCTTTTGCTGCTTTATCTTTTTCAGTTCTCCAAACTAAATTCCAATTTTCTCCTTTCTCCACTGCATCCATGAATGCATTAGGAACCCTCACTGAATTATTGCTATTTTGACCAGAGACAGACATATATGCTTCTCCTTGCCAATCAGTATCGAAACATTCGAAATCAACTCCTTTCCAGCCCTGTTTTGCTAAATCCAGAATACGTTGAATATGTGGTTGAGGTACATTATCTCGAATTGCCTTTACTATACACTTCCTGAGGGGCAGGTTTTGAGATTGATCAAGCCTACTTCCTTCGTCTTCATGCTGCCAAATTGCTTCCATCAATGAATTAGCATGCTTTTGCAATATATTTGATCCAATGACTAAAGCTGATACTTTTTCTTCCTCACTAGATTTCCAATCAATATATTCTTCAATATCCGGATGATCTAAGTCTAAAGTGACCATTTTTGCAGCCCGACGAGTAGTCCCTCCTGACTTAATTGCGCCAGCAGCCCTATCACCTATTTTTAGGAATGAAAGTAATCCTGATGAACTACCTCCTCCAGAAAGGGGTTCACCCGAGCCTCTGATATTAGAGAAATTTGAACCTGTACCCGAACCAAATTTGAAAAGAAGTGCTTCACGATTCCACAACCCCATTATTGAGCTGGTCCCTCCAACTAACGAATCGCTAACTGATTGGATAAAGCAAGCATGAGGTTGAGGATGTTCATATGCATTCTTAGATAGACAGAGTTCTCCAGTCGAAGGATCGACATAATGATGTCCTTGTGCGGGCCCCTCGATTCCATATGCCCAATTTAGTCCTGTATTAAACCACTGTGGGCTATTTGGAGCTGAACGCTGACTAGCAATTAGATAACACATTTCATCAAAATAGGCACGAGCATCAACTTCACTAGCGAAATATCCATATTTATATCCCCAATATGTCCAAGTACCCGCCAATCTTCGAAATAGATTTTTTCCATGTGTTTCGCCCGCATACCGATCCTTTACATCTAAAGTTTGAAGTTTCTCAAAATCTGGTTCACTACGTTGTAGCCATACAGGAACGCCTTCTTCCGCCACCTTGCGGAGATAAGTAGGGACGCCCGCTTTTCTTAGATATTTCTGAGCAGCAATTTTTCCGGGAACTCCTTCGAACCCAGAAGGAAATGCTACTCCCTCTATCGAGTCCGCCATAGTTCCATCAGGATTTCTTATTTCTACATCCATCGAAATCCAAGAAAATAGGTCAAAAGGGTCTTCTCCTGCAGTAGTAAATCGTCTTTCAATAACCATTCCATCTCCCTCAATTTCCTGGTTTTCTATTGTTTCTGATTTATCTTTTACTTTGGTTTGCATAACTTCACACTCCTATTTGTTTTTGCCTCGATAATGGGTTACCCGGCTAAAGGGAATTCTCCTTCGGAATAGAGGGTGTTTAATGCTTGAGGAAAGAACCTCTTTCTTTTCACTGATTTTCTTATATAATGTAGTAAACGACGAACATAGAAATTATGTTAAATTCTCACTTTATGGTCTTAAATCTAAACTCCAATCTAATGTTGCACCAGACCTTGTTATCATCACTCCGACAGAGCAATATTTGTCGTGACTTTGAGCGATTAATCTTTCAACAAGCTTTTCTGGAACATCTCCCTCAACTACATATTTCATTCTAATTGCTGTGAAAACCTTAGGTCTTTCTAAAGACCTATCCGATTCTAGCTCAATCCACATCGATCTCACATGTTCCATTCTATCTTTTAACCCATCAATAACATCAATTAGTGAACATGCACCATGTGCTTGAAGAACTATTTGCATAGGACTTGCTGCAGTTTCGCTATGAAATGGAGTAATTTTACCATTATCCGTTTCGCCTTCTACTTCTTCACCGGTAGTCCATCGTACGATTCCCTTCATCTAGAGCCCTCTCTTGTTACGCCAGAAGGGTTGGCTTCATCAATGGGTGGTAAGTGGACCCTCTGAGAGCAATGACTGTTGGAGCCGCAATTTCGATTAAAGATGGTATGTTAATTGTCCCTGATGAACCAATAGTACACTATATCGAAGGGGATGGAATAGGTATTGATATTACTCCTGTAATGATTAATGTAGTTGATGCAGCGGTTGAGAAAGCATATTCACAATCTAAGAAAATCCATTGGAGAGAGGTTCTAGCTGGTCAGAAAGCATTTGATATAACTGGGGAGTGGTTACCCAACGAAACATTGGATGCAATGAGGACTGGATTAGTTTCTATAAAAGGTCCACTAACAACACCCGTGGGGGGCGGAATTAGAAGTTTAAATGTCGCATTACGTCAAAAATTAGATCTTTTTGCCTGTGTACGTCCAGTTAGATGGTACGAAGGGACACCGAGCCCAGTTAAACGCCCTGAAGATGTTGATATGATAATATTCCGTGAAAATAGTGAAGACGTATATGCAGGTATAGAATGGGAAGCTGGTAGTTTAGAAGTTCAGAAAGTTATTAATTTTCTTCAAAATGAAATGGGAGTAACTAAAATTAGGTTCCCTAATACTAGTGGTATTGGTATCAAGCCAATCAGTAGTGAAGGCACTTCTAGAATAGTTCGTGCGGCAATTAATTATGCAATAGATCAAGATAAACCTAGTGTAACTATCGTTCATAAAGGAAATATCATGAAATTCACTGAAGGTGGATTTAGAGATTGGGGGTATCAATTAGCCAAAGATGAGTATGGTGCAATAGAATTAGATGGCGGGCCATGGTGTACCATGACTAATCCTAAAACTGGTAATCAAATTTTAATCAAGGATGTAATTGCTGATGCTATGCTACAACAAGTTCTCACAAGGCCTAAGGAATATGGTGTGCTGACAACAATGAATCTCAATGGCGATTATATCTCTGATGCTCTAGCTGCTCAGGTTGGCGGTATAGGAATTGCTCCTGGTGCAAATATTAATTATGATACTGGAATTTCAATATTCGAAGCAACTCATGGAACCGCACCAAAATATACAGGCCAAAATAAAGTAAATCCAGGTTCTTTAATCCTATCTGCTGAAATGATGCTTAGACATATGGGTTGGGATGAAGCAGCAGACTTGATTGTCAAAGGAATGGGAGGCGCCATATCTGCTAGGACTGTAACTTATGATTTTGAGAGATTGATGGATGATGCAACCCTTCTCTCATGTTCCTCTTTTGGAGAGGCTCTAATCTCTCATATGTGAGTGATGAGTTTATCTTATTTTTGAATTCAATTGTTGAGCATCAGATACTACTCCAAACCCATATTTTTCTTCCAAAGCCCTGGATACCAACCTGAAGTCCGAGTCTCTTGTTGCTACAAGGATATTTCCAATTTCTTGTAATGGTGACGCTGCTAATAAAGCGGCATCACACATTATATCCATATCTCCTTGTTCAGGATATATGTCCTTTCCATCTATTTCCGTACGAGGCGGTATTTCTTCTGATCTTCTACGTTTTTGTTCATCAACTAATTCAAAAATCTTTTCATGCTTTACTAAGAAACTTTCCAGATTAATATTTTCTCTCTCTTTACTATACTTTTCTTGGGGCCAAGTAGTAAATGATTCACAAATCTTAGCAACTCTTTCCTTAAGGAACTTAGATGTTATTTTTCTATTCCATTCTTTTCTATCAATATAGACATCATTGAATAAATTTAGTACTGCTTTTGGAGTTTTAACTCTATTAGCGAATTCTCCTAAAGCTGCTGGTGGTATTGAGAGGAAGCGTTCTCGTCCTCCTTGCCTCCGAAGCATCATATGAAAAGACCTCTCAACCGACCAATCAAAAGATCCAAATTCATCATTAGAAATTTCTTGCAATAAATCGTCTTTTAGAGCATGAATCAATATATTTGTATCGACTAAAATCAATGTTTTTAATCCTAAATTTGGTAAGGTTTTCCTATCTCTTACAGGAATATTCCCACTTTGGCTAACGAACACTGCTTTCTGTGTGTCTCTTAGACGATCAATTTCTCTACCTTTAAAATATCCAGTTTCAATTGCTTCTTCGAACCTTCTAAGCCCTCGGAGAGGATTCGCTTCTGCTATTTGCTCCCCCAATAATGTCAATTCTAAAATATCCTTCATCTCATGTAACTCTAATTGGAACCTCCTTTCTAAGTCAGATTGTCTAGAGTTACCCGATTTTTCGAGACTCAACAAGGCGGCCTTGACTCTTCCTTTGAAATGTTGAGCAGGAAGATTGTGCTCATCAGGATATCTCTGAATTAGTTCGAGAGATTCTTTTCTTCTCTTATTAAAATCAGAATCATATTCATCCCCCTCAGATTTTTCTTCTTCACTTACAAATCGTATGAGTTTTTTAGTAGCCGAATCCGTATTCCCTGCATGATTATCTGCACATGTTCGTAAATATAGTTGAAATCTTTGAGTTAGTAACGTACCCAATTCAGGATTTTGATCTAGTAATTCCACAGCTTCTTTCCATGTCCCTGCGTGTGCATATTCGATCATTGCTTTTCTCAAAATAAGTGAAGACTCTTCATAATCGTCTTTTATTTTGAGAGCACCTTCTTTGTAAGCTCTAGCTGCATTCAATCGGTTACCCTTATCTTTTTCTAAAGCCGCTCTAATAATTTGATATTCTGAAGAATCTTTATCATTTGCTCTATACCATTTCTCCAGAGACTCGATACCTATACTGTGTTCCTTAACTAAGTTTGTAAGCTCTCTCACAGTTCTAATAGTATTATTATCTCTTGCAGCCAATCTTTCTAATGTCAATAAAGCCGACTCATGTTTCTCTTCATTTCCCAATTGTAATTTCATTGCAGCCGAATTAAGATATAATGAATTAATTAGAGATTCAAATAATCTTTTATCCAGAGCAGTCATTTCAGTATTAATAGCCGAATCATTCAATGATTCTATTAACGAATCATCTACTACACCATCTCCCTCTGAAGATAGAGCCCTTCTTACTTGATTCAATTTAACAATTGACTTTGAATCCAACATTTTATGAATCGAGTCCATATCTGATGAAACTCCTCCTAGTAATGAGATTAATGCTATAGAAACATCTGATAGAACATCATCTCTTTCGGATTCTTCCAGTGCCGAAAGCGCTTTCTTCCGCAGATTAAATATCTCTTCAATATTATTTATACCATTTTCTGCAGGCATTAAATGCCAAATCATCAGTGCCCTGAAAGGATATACCAAGGCCAAAGATTCATTTTTTGTCATATTATCTGCTAAACCTTCAATATCTGCTGTACGAGTAAGTACAGATAGAATTTCATCAGTATATCTTATAGGGTCTAATTCTAGAAGTATTTTCGAAGATTCTAATTGAATTTCAAGAGGCGAATTCTCATACCTCATAGCAAATAAAACAGTTTCTTCATCCGTATTTTTAATTGCATCAATAATCAATTTTTCTAGATTTTTTGAGTATACTTTGGAGACTATTTGAATTGCAAAAATTAATTTTTCTGAATTAGTTAATGATAAATTATCTATTGATGCTATAGATTCTACATATTTTTCTTCTTCAAAAAGAACTTTACTAATTTTCCAGAGTAGGGATGAAGGAATTTTTTCCTCATTTCTTTCCAATATCTCCTTCCCCTTTTTCAATAATTTCAAAGATAATTCTTGATTAATACTGCCAATTCTTTTCCATCCCTCTAATCTTATTGCTTCAGATAGCTTATCATCTCCTTCTTGTGTTAAAGACTCAATAAGGTATTCTGAGTTATCTAAACGAAGATGGTATAATTTCTTTTGTTTTATTATTACTTGAGACATTTTTTCATTATTTTCTATGCCAATTAATACTTTTTCAGCAATATCAGCATCAGCGCCAAGGAGTAAAATTGATTCTAACAATGCCCCTTCATTTTCAAGTCCTTCCAACCTTCCCTTCATTATTTTCGGCCAAGATTTAGGTCTCGCCTTACCAGCTAGATCTTTTTTGATTTTATCTAGAGAAAGTGCTTGAGTTGATGTTAATTTGAAGGGAAGTTCCATTTCTAACCATTCTCGGACGCTAGAATTATTTCTTGGATCAATATTTGCTGCCTCAATCCAATCGGTTGAGTCTTTGGTAAATTCTTCTTCTTCATTTATTTCAAATCTTTCTAATTCTGCAAATACAGGAGCTTCTCTAGCCAAACGACTCCAAACAGGATGAATTCCTTGTCCACACTCAATTCTTAGAAAGTTCATTTGATCATCAAAAGAAGCCTCCCATGAATTCATTTTATGTTTTTGAGCAATTAATACTGCCAACTTAAACGCTGCCGTATTTTTTGATTCTATGGCCTGTTGCGGAGTCAACAAATAGTCTTCAAAACCACGTTTAACCTGCCTAGCCCCTCTTCTACCAATCCTACTCCTATGACTACGATCTATACTTCCTTTTTCTGAATTATTTCCTAATTCTTTTTGATCTATTGCTTTAGGCGCAGTTTTTTCTGCTGCTAGAATTGCCAGAGCTTTCCAATTTTTATTCAATAGTTCCCATGAACTATTTGGCTTCTGCATAGCACGTTTCCTACGCCCTTCATCATCACCTGCAGGCTGCAGGGCCTCAATACAATCTAGAAGATACTGCTCCAAACGAAGACACTCCGATAAATTGCCCACATACTCCCCTACATGAACGCACCGCTTTGCTATGCAAGGTTCGAAAAGCAAGAACTCAAGATATGACATGATTTAGCCACCCTCATGGAGGTCGCGGCTACGGTAATCATACTCCTCCATCCTTTAGCAGCTTTGACTGTTATTTGGACATTTCTTAACCAGAGGAAATGGCGGCAATTAAGCACTCAATTAAAAGGATCAGAGCGGCGAAAGGGAGTTGATAATCATGAAAAAAATGGGAATAAATTACTCTTTAAAGTAGTAGGCGTAATTTCTTTAGCATTCATTTCAAAGATGGCATATTTCAGAATAATTAACGGAGAAGTATTTTATTATGATTTAGTGCCCGATCATTTTCATGGCTGGGCTGGAATATTAGGCCTTTTCTTAATGATATACCTGAGGAAACTTGGCATTCAATCTAGTAAGAAACGTGCTGAGGGGGCATCTTTTGCAAAAATCAGTAACTTACATGGAAGAGTGAGTGACATTATGGTTTATTTAATTATTATACATGCCTTTCTTGGCTTTTTGTATCTTTTCACTTATCTCTGAGACCACATATTCAACCATTCTTTGATGTTTTCTTCAATATCTTGTTCAACGACTTCTCTTTGTATTGCTAGGTTATTTTTGATAGGTTTGATTCTACATCCGCAAGCATTTGCATGTCCGCCACCATCAATGTCAAATCTTGTTGCCATTCGAGTCAAATCATAAATTCCTCCAGATTTATGTATGAATGAGTTTGTATAAAATGAAGCAGATACGGGATATCCATCTTCATCGCTAAAACTTGCTCCAGTATCTCCGTGAATTACTAAACATGCATCGCATTCTTCTCCCGCAATTGCAGTAACATGATATCCATTAGATCTCATCTTTAAGTTCTCTAATCTAGCAATCGCGAGTCTATCTATAATTTGAATATTTTTAGAAATATTTTCTTTAAGAAAAACTTGTTTTTCTCTTCTTTTTTCTAATATTTTACTTATTTCAGGAATCAATAAAATATCTTCGACAGACACCCTATTCTGTAAATTTTCAAGAATTTTTTTTGCAATATTTTCATCAGAACCAATGATCCTCCCTAACCACATTACTGGATTATTACCCATAAACTCTTCAATCGTAATCGCCCCCCCATCTAATTTATCAACCCAAATCATCATATCGGTCAAATCAGTTAAATCTATTTTATTTTTTAGAAGATTATACGCAATTCTTGCAGCACTCGGAGTTTGCTCCCATAATACTACAGTTTCTGAATTTACATTTAAATCAGGTTCATTCGATTGATGGTGATCAATACTCAACCCACAATTACTATGTCTTGGTAAGTCGCATATTGCAGTATTTCTGTCTATTAAATGATCCATCATACCTGCTCTTAGATCTCCTGGGTGTCCAAACTTGATTTCTGTATCCGGCCACCATCTTCTTAATATTGCACCAGTTACAACTCCATCAAGATCGCTATCAGTGATAATTCTCTTAATATCGAGGGCCAACGCTTCGTCGGTCATATTCGATAACTCTGCGCACCTATTCAATTGTGTTTGCGTATTCTCTCTCTGCTATAATTGAATATCAATGACCTCTAGCGTACCCCATGGAGACATCATGCGGATTCATTTTAATCAATTATGATAGCGTTCTTTTACTACAGTATCCTCAAGGACATTGGAGTTTCCCTAAAGGGCATGTTGAAGAATCAGATACTAATCATTTTTCTACAGCTGAGAGGGAATTATTTGAAGAAACGGGAATCTCAAAAATTTCTTTAATCGATGGATGGGTCTCAAGAACTGAGTATACTTTCTCATTGAAAGGCGTACCTACGGATAAAGAAGTTTTTTGGTATATCGCCCAAACTAATGAATTAAAGGTCAAACTATCTCATGAACATACTAATTATATGTGGCTTAGTTTTGATGAAGCGATGGAACAAGTAACTTTTGCTCAAGAAATTGAATTATTAAATTCTGCTAAAGAATACCTTCAATCAAATCAATTCATATGATTATAGATATTTTTTATTAATTAGTATATATTCCCATAGCAATCACAATCATAATTATACCTATTGAGAAATCAATAAATCTCCATGCTTTTTCTGTTTTTAGAATCGGAGCAAGCCTTCTCGCACCAAATCCTAGGCTGTAAAAAAAGAAGAAAGAAACGCCCATAGCTCCTATAGCAAATGCAATTTTTTCATCTCCTAAATATTGCACAGAAGCTGTCCCCAATAGTACAGTAGTATCTAGCCAAGTATGAGGATTTAACCAAGTAAAACCCATTGTTATTACTGCAGTTTTTTTAGCACTGAAAATAGCCCCTCCCTCCTCAATTTCTAGCATATTACCATTCCAAGCAGCTTTGAATCTAATTATTGAATATATTATCAAGAAAGAAATAGCTAACCATTCAATGATTTCTGTAATTTCACTAGAACTAGAAAGAAATTCTCCGAATCCAAAAACCCCTAAACTAATCAATGCCGCATCAGAAAATGCACATATAGTACAGACAAGAAAAACATGACGATCAGATAATCCTTGCCTTATTACAAATGCATTTTGTGCACCTATTGCAACTATCAATGACAGACTAATCAAAGCTCCCTCGAATCCTGCTGATTCGATACTCAATCAGGAAACCCCCTATCTTTTACCAAGAGGTGTCCATAGAACTTCTTCTTCCCCATTCTTTGCTGAAAACCATCTTCCTAAAACAAATAGCCAATCTGATAGACGATTCAGATAACATATTATTTCAGTTCTCATTGCCTCTTCGCCATCTACTGCTATTATTTCACAAACTTTTCTTTCTGCTCGCCTAGTAATTGTTCTTGCAACATGCATTGTTGCAACAGGTGCAGATCCTGTAGGCATTATGAATGAGGTTAATGGAGATAGTTCTTCTAACATTTCATCCATTTCAGATACTAAACGATCACATTGTTCCATCCCAATTAGAGCCATTTGAGAAGGTAGCATACCTGGTGAGCAAGAACATTCGCCCCCAATATCAAAAAGTTCTTGTTGAACGATCCCTAATTTATTGTCAGCATAATTACCAAATTCTTCTCCAGATCTTTGTAACTCCATACGTACAACGCCAATTTGTGAATTTAATTCATCAATTGTACCATACACTCCAACTCTTATATTTTCTTTTCCAACTCTTTTTCCATCGAGAAGAGAGGTTTTACCAGTGTCTCCTCCGCCGGTATGAACCTTAGTTATTCGAACCATACTATGTCTCCGGATAGGGTTGAGGAATATGAATAATCGTCTGTTGCATTAATTCAAATCTAGATGTTTTTTTATAGTTTCAACCCATGATTGGTCTACTGCATCCCATCCTCCAATCTTTTCTAATTGGAAAATATGTTCTGTTCTAGATTTTTCATTATTTTCTTTTTCATAAATAAGTGCCAAAGCAGCATGACTCATGGCATTTATCCATTGTTCGTCCATATCCCAAGATTTTTCAAAATGAGCAATAGCACCATTATTTCCATGAATTAATCCTCTACTAATTTGCCTTAATCCCGATTTTGACCACGAGATACCCTGAATACCGACAATTAATCCTCTAAATACTAAATATATTTCAAGAATCACTAAAGCAGAAACTAATACAAATGAACCGATTTGTTCGATTTGTTCAGCATCATCCCATCTATCTGCGAGAAGAGCAATTGAACCTATACAGAATAAAATTCCTCCGAATGGCGCGACTATAACATCATCATTGCTTACAGACATTTTGAAAACCCCTACAATCACCGCTAAACCCCCTATAATGGATGCGATATAAGCCGGAACTAATTCATTCCCCTCACCTCTTGGGGCACTTGTAGCCAACCATAAAATTAATGCAATAAATAGTAAAATTGCGGCAAAATATCCACTTATTTCTGGAAATGGTTGTTTTCGACTATACCAAAAAATAACGCCACTCAATATAGCAAATAAAATAATCCAATACAACATCACCATCACTCCTTCGATTCAATGCCCCAACCAGGTAGCCAAAAATCTTCGTTATCTAACCACTTTAACCATTCGTCAGAATCAGCTCTAAGAAGTCTAAATGCTCTACGATCTAATCCAGATAAAAGTTCATCTGTAACTTCTCCTTTCTTATATGAATCAGTCCATTCTACCTGCATTTGCCTAACTATACGTTGCCCTTCAGCGTAATTATCAAAATTCTTCTCTGAAACTTCTCTCAGATCTTGTAACCATAGCCGTGTACCTTTGACATGGGGGTCTTCTTGAATGACTTTTTTGTTCTTCTTGAATGGCCACCAACTCATCCCAATCGAACTTGCGTTAGGGTATTCTTTCTTGATGCTTTGCGAATCAATGAAAGAGCGCCTAGTACTCGGATATGCATGGGCCGTGTTTTTGTTCATTTACATGGCAAAGCAAAAGATTCGTCATTCAGAGCGGCTATTTCTGACTATGCTAACAGATTAACTTCCGATGGAGTACAAATAATTGAGCATAGAAATCAAACAGATCCAGAACCTTATCTTGAAAATATAATTAAAAAAGCAGGAAAAGATTTAGTAATACTTCTTCAAGAAAAAGGGCAAAATCTCGACAGTATTGAGTATTCGGAAATGATGAAAAAATGGCGAATATCTGCTAATTCGGTACATTTAGTGGTAGGCCCCCCTGGGGGTTTTGGCAATTATGGAGTTAACCTAACCTCGCTTTCCTTAGGTAAAATTACTCTTCCTCACGAACTAGCTGCCGTCGTACTTTTAGAACAATTATATCGTGCATGTACAATAATTAAAGGTCTTCCATATCATCGAGTCTGATTAATTTTCTATAATTTCATTTTTTTCATTAACATGTATTATGGTCGGCCGATGTACCCTAATCTCGCTATCTTCTATGCTTTTATAAGTTACTAGAATTACTAAATCTCCGGGATGGACTAGGTGTGCCGCTGCCCCATTAATACAAACTTTCCCCGAACCTCTTTCTGCAGGTATTACATAGGTTTCCAAGCGCGAACCATTCGTAATATTTAGCACTTCAATTTTCTCCCATTCTGCGATATTCGCAGCCTCAATCAAACTCAAATCTATAGTTATTGAACCGATATAATTTACATCTGCTTCAGTAACGGTTGCTCTATGAATTTTAGAGTTCATAACGGTCCTTAGTGATGCCATTGAGCCATTGCAAGATTATTCTATATTTTAATGCAAGGTTTGGTTGAACTATGATACTAAAACATCATCATGATACCCTTGTTGTTTTATTAGGGTGTGCGTTCATAAATGATTTAGATTTAGCAAACATACTTCGGTGGTCACGATGATAGAGAAATTACAACAAAGTATTAGATTAGAGGGCTCTAGAAAAAGTATAATTGCAGGCTTGATGGTGTTCATCATGTTGTTCAGTACACAGATGTATTCTTTTCAAGATTTTGAACCATATAATGATGACGAATCCGAATGGGGCCCGGCCCCACAGAGAACTGCATTTCAACAATTAGATACGGCTAATGGACCAATGGCCGAAAATAATGAAATGCAGCCCGGTACTGAGAATCCATTTTCTCATCCAGCATTTAACGATCCAATGTACCATGACCCTCTTTCTGTTTATGGGAAAGTTTCAGACCCCGCTGCGTTAGCAATCGATTCTAGTTATGGCTTTTTATTAGAAGAAACAGATACGGAAGATCATGATAATGATGGTATTTCAGATTTGTATGATTTAGATGATGATAATGATGGGATTAACGATTTAATTGAACGTTTCGATGGCTGTTATGGCACTGATCCTTTCGACCATGACAATGATGGCGTACAAGATGAGTTTGATTGGGATGATGACAATGATGGATTGTTAGAAGGCCCAATTGATTGGTCCCAAGGCGCAGATCCTCAGAATAATACTGAAGATAGATATGTGTTTGCAACAACGATTCATCCTTGGACTCAAATGCAGGTTGGTATAGGTTACAGAGTAGATCAGAATTTATTAGATCATGATAATGATGGCGTAACAGATGACGACGTAGATGGTACTGGCGCAGGATCTTATGACGAGGATGACGATAATGACGGCAGAATAGATCAATTTACTTGGCCTTGTGATTTCGATAGCGATGGTAAGCAAGATTATTTTGATTTAGATGACGATAATGATATGGTTCCGGATTTATGGGATGCACATCCTTGGGATGCAAGTATCACTACAAATATCACTGCAAATAATCTCTGGTCAGAGTGGGTAGAATGGGCTGCAGGAGCGATATCTCACAGCGTTCTACTTGAAGCAAGTGGTTTGAATCCAACAAATATAACTATCACTGCTGGCGACTCTATAACCTGGACAAATTCCGATGTCACTGATCATTCAATATCTAGTGCTACTGCAGGATTCTTTAGTCCCGTAATTGCACCTGGTGGAACTTTTACCTTTACTTTCAATTCTACCGGTGTATTTCGTTATTCAGACATTTCTCTAGGGTTTGGAGAAGTCAATGTTACTGCTTCAGCCAGCTCTGCAACAAATTTCTATTCTAGTTATGTTGGCGGTGTTGATTTTGTTGATAGGGAAAAAGCATGGCACCCTCGCGTACAGTCATTTACTTCTATCCAAGATGGAGATTTAGATGGTGATGGTATTCCTAATTTCCTTGATCCAGATAATGATAATGATGGGTCTCCCGATTCATCAGATACAGACGACGATAATGATGGACTAGCTGATATGTATGATGTTGATGATGATAACGATGGAATACCTGATACTTGTCTTCAAATAGATACAAATTCTGATATGGTAGGCGACTATCCAATACAAGATCAAAATTTCTATAATTCTGGGGATATTTTCACACCAGGGATAGATTGTGAGATCGATTATGATAGAGATCTTGATGATGACCGTTACAGAGTAATAGATCAAGATTATGATTTAATTTGGGATTGGTTAGATACTGATTTAGGAGGCGTTGCCATACCTGATAATACGGTTGGTGGAGCCGCAACCGACTCAAGCGATTTACCTTGGGACTTAGATAATGACGGCCAAACTAATGAGAATGATGTATTTCCAACAGTCCCTCAGAGCACTGTAGATACATGGGACTGCCCCAGTCTTGCTAATCCAAATCCATCTAATCCTGACGATAATTGTTTCTTAATGCGTAAATCTTACACAGGCTTCAATGATTGGGATGAAGATGGAATGAATAATTGGGAAGACATTGATGATGACAATGATGGGATATATGATTGGTTAGACATAGATGATAACTGCGATCTCGATGATGATAATGATTTACATTTACTAAATGGTTCGAAATATCGTGATGACGGACCTAATGATATTGATACCGATATAGATGGAGATGGTTTAGCAAATGATGAGGATTGGGACGATGATAATGATGGAATTTCCGATTATTATGACCCTGATGATGGTAATTGTGGTGTACAAGATTTAGATGCAACAGATCCTTTTGACAATTCTTATCCTACAAATGACGGAGATTTCTTAGATGGTTCCGAAGATGACCAATTTTATGCAATTGGACTTGTTTATGATATGTATTGGAATCAATCTTGGATGTTTAATCCATTCACCTCAGAAAATGGATTTATTTTAGATTATAATGGATTCGATGCAGCAGCACCTACAGTTAGCGGGCAAATACCTGAACTATATTGGCATGTTATCCAAAGATGGAGCCCTTATAATGGCGGAAATCACTTTGATATTGACATTGATGGAGATTCTCTAATTAATGGTATAGACGTTGATCAAGATGCCGATGGATTACCTGACTGGTGGGATCAAGATGAAGGCAATGATGCAGTATTAGATGTTAATGATATCAAAATGGGCGGTAGTTTTGACAATAACACCTGTGGTGCTACCTTATTTTGGATATATGTTCCACAACAACCTCAAGCAATAGACCATGAATGCGGAATTTTCTATGCTTGGTATTATGGCGCGCCAATAGTCGAACCAACTCGTGCAAATCAAGTAGAATATACGTATCCTTACAGTACAAGGCCTTCAGATGATTATAGCGATGGAGCATATAATGGCAGTAATTCTCAAGGTGCTTGGACCTGTAATAAGAATTGTTTCCACTTTACTTTTGACCCTCAGTCTGGAGTTAGTCCGACCGCGGCTGTTAGCTACAATCAGATGAAAGATAATCGTGACCTTTGGATAGCTTACATCGGCCTTTCATTTGGATTTTTCCAATGGACTGCCGACTCAAATGCAAACTTCTTCCCGGATGAAAGAGCCGATTTACTCAATAATGACGTTGATCCTGATGACGACTGCGGCGCCCCAGTTGCTGGAAATATGGAACCACAGTGTTTATTCAACGATACGGCTGATTTAGACGATGATTTTGATGGAGTATACGACCATTGGGATATTGATGATGATAATGACGGTATTTGGGATTATTTTGAAGTTGATAGTAACGATGATCTTGATGACGATTCAGGAACAATCCCTCCAGGTAATTTTTACATCGGTTCAAATTGTGAAGATAATGATGATGATGGTACTGACACGGATCCTGATAATGATGGTTGGTATCAAGCAGTACATGATAAAGGGGTTCTAGGACAGGGTCTTTTGAATCCTCAATATTATGATGTTGATAATGATAATGATGGTATACCAGATGGAGAAGATCCTGATGACGATAACAATGGTGTATTAGATGTAGATCAAGAGATTCTTTGTTTTACTGGCGAAGAGCAGATGAATTGGGATCATGATAATGACGGAATTGTTAATTGGAAAGATAATGATTGGGATGGCGATGGTAGACTCAATCAAGAAGAACTTAACACGGCAACCCCATACATTTCAGCATGGGATCATGATAATGATGGCCTTAGAGATGATATCGATCTAGACGATGACTCTGATGGTATGCAAGACAAAGATGAGATTATGCTCTGGCCATCTAGATATAACAATCAATCCACTAATCCTTGGGATCATGATGATTTCGGTGGTGGAGAAGGAATTGCTAATCCTTCAGACCCTGGAACAGGCCCTGATGCAATCGATGAAGATGATGATTCAGACGATAGGGTAGACTTAGATTGGGATCAATTAGAAGAAGACGATGGTAACTCTTCAGATTGGGACAATGATAATGATGGGATATTGGATGAAGACGATAAAATACCTACTAGAATTACTCTAACGTCTCCAAAGGTTCTATGGTTAGACAACCTTTATGCTGCTAAATTTAATGGTAGTGTAAGTTGGCTAGACTTAGATCAAGGAGTGTTTGCGCCAGCTCCTAATTTACCAGTACAGGTTCATATTGCTTGGATTAGTAATGGGACATCAGCCGTCGAAACAGTCGATGTTTTAACTAATAGTGATGGTGAATTTATCGTCGGGCAGTTCCTATTCCCTGAAGATTTACCCGTAGGCTCCAATACTACATATCATGTATATGCAGAAGTTACTGAGATGTTTATTCATGATGGTTCATCTACTGAGCCAGTACCTACCGAAGTAAGGGCAAATACTACCATAGATTATGTTGCTTGGACATATTTCCGTAGTGATGAGCAACCTCTGTTTGTAGACTATAAAGTACATTATGAAGCAGATTGGGAAAGAGGAATATTTGATAATAAATTATCTCATGCTCCAGTTTCATTCACAGTTCATGGCGGGCCATTTGGAAATCTAACGCATCCAACTGTATTTGACGGATACGGATACGGATATCGCGCAGATTCAGAAGGCTGGATATCACTATCATTTGTTCAAACAACTGGAATTCAAGGTATTTGGAAACAGGTACAATGGAATTCAACAATTGATAATGGTATAGGTATGATTCCAGGGGCGTATGAAGAGATTGTTTGGGACAATACTTCGAAAACACATAGCGTTGTAGGGATTTATGAATATACGAATACAAGTCTCCCAATCGGCGATTATATGTTCATTGGGAAATCTCGTCCAGATTTAGGTTCAGAAATGCCATGGCCGTATCTTGAAGGAGACGAAACAGATTCTTTCGCTATACGTTCTATGCACAGAATGTATGTAGAGGCGGATATTATCACTCCTTCCATACGTCCAGTATATTTCTATGACTCCACTCAATTTACGGGGGCTTCTTTCGGTGCTTGGAGAGCATTATTCCATGCACCCTCATTAGCTAATGCTGGTTTAGAATATAGTGATGTCAGTCTAGGTAAGCAATATCCAATGCTTTGGGACGGCACACCTGAAGGCCTTACAGGTGAGGCAGCAAATCTTCGTTCATTCTTATCCTCCAATGGCACACATTGGTTCATTGCCATGCAGAATGGTGGTGACTTTAATGTGCCTCCATGTGGGCCAATTAATCCATTAGACCCTGAAAGCGATATTCGTTGTGAAATAGTTCCTGAAATGTTTACTGGTGAAACATTTAGAGTACTTGGAACTGTTTGGAATCGTACTATGACGGCTTGGCCCCATGATGCAATGGCATTACAAGTAGATATAGATCGTAATGGTGTATTTGCTGGAGCTCAAGAAACCGGATTTGCTAGAGTCCCAGATATGGTTAATGGTGAGGCGTTATTCGACTATAACTGGACTTGGTATTCTCAATACCCTGCTGGAGTATTTGGAATCCGCGCAGATTTCACTAATTCGAATTATTACTTTACTGGTAATCAATCAGCCGTATTGGCACCAACAGGCGCTTATGTTAATGTCTCAGTGATTGGTACAACTGATTTCCAATTGAATAATATTCCCCGATTATATCGTGGGCAAAATACTACTATTGAGGCGCGAGTAATAGATAACGCGTATCAACCAGTAAGGGATGCGCCAGTGAATTATACTTGGTCAGCCGATGGGACAAGTGATGTTGCTATAACTGATATAAATGGTGTATTCAAGATAAATTTAACAATAGATGAAATGCATGAATTAGGTAATTTTTCATTATCCTTCACATATCCTGGTGACACATACCGTCAAGGTAGTTCTTCGGGAGTAGATCTTTGGGTTGTATCTAGGACTTATATCGATCTTCAAAGTACTACTGAGAACCGCCTTTCTAGTGGTGATTTCTGGGAATTCACTGCTCAAGTAACTGACGACAATCGAACAGCCGCGATTAAAGATAAAGGCGAACTGTTAGATGGTTGTGAAGAAAATGGTGGGGAAATATTAGTCATACTCGAAGGAGTTGATTTTGATCAAACAGTGCATAGGCAAATTGTGGAAACATTATGTCCTAACGCTGGAACAATAAATCATGCAATGCTATTAGATCCTCAATTACTTAGGGATGACCCATTATCCTTCCTTCCAGATGGTTTTGGGCCTGTAAATGTAATAATTAGATTTTCAGAGAACCTACCTCATGAAGGTTGCGATCCTATCGATCAACAGATGCTTTCAATTTCTGGAGCTTGGGATCCTTGTGCACAGGTATTGAATAGCGATCATTATCGAAAAGTATTCCAATATAATGGTCAAGGATTCAGTTTAATCGGCGGTACACAGTTAACTGTCGACAATCAAATTGTTTATACTTCTGAAATTGACCAATTAACAGGTCAGCCAATCGACAAACCGATGACTGTAACAGGCCAATTAGTTGATGAATTAGATACTAATTTATCCAACCGCCCAATACAAGTTCAGTATGAAATGGTAGGAACTGAATTAGGGGTCAAGGCTTGTAACGGTGGAGTAACTGATTCTAGTGGATTCTTCTCTATTACCTGCCCTTTGAATGACATACAAGCAGGTCAAGCAAAAGTTACTGTAAATTATTATTCATATGAGACAGGTGACCAATATAGGTATAAGAACTCAAGTATAACTAAATTCTTCCCTGTATTCTCTAATTCGACAATGGAAGTGCAAGAAGTAGGTCCATTCCGTACCGATATAGATACTTACAGATTTGAGAATGGCTCTGTATTCCCAGTGCTTTACTTGAAAGAATCATTCCATATTGATGCTAAATTAGCACAGGTTAATGGGAATCCAGTAGGGGGTAAATGCCTCAATATTTACTTAGATCCAGAAACTAATACAAGACCATTTGCAACAGCAATAACACAGGATGGAACTGGCGAAATTGAATGGTATTCCGGTGATCCAGATGATAATCCGAGTAGAAAAGGAGTTGAACCGAATGGTCAGAAACTAGAAGGTTTCCGTACAATTAGGATTGCTTATGAGCCAACTAAAGAATTACCAGGTGGCTGTAAAGCAGAAACAACCCCTGTAGTCAATGGATCATATGAAGACATTGAAGTTCTTGTTCGAAGTAAAGTTGATATTCTACAAAAAGAAAGTTGGGCAAGTTCTTCTGGATACCAAGTAGGAGATGAAATATCTGGAAGAGTATCGATATTAAGAGACCGTCTCGATGTGTCTGTTGAAGGCGAAACTGTAATTTTCACGTTCCAATATTGGAACGGTACAGATTCATCTATGAAAATTGAACAGGGTTGGGTAACCAATAAAGTAGAGTATTCTGTGACGAATGAAAAAGGTGAAGCCAACTTTAGCTATATCTACGAAGGAAAATATGTTCCGGGCGAAGAAGCTGGTAATGAAGGGGCATTAGATGGGCGATGGCGAGTATTAATTCATTTCCAAGAATCAGCATTCTTCCAAGAAGAATTCTTGAATAGCACCCCTATCATATATCTCGGTGAATCCGAATCTGCATCAGGAACAGATTTCTGGTCATTCAGAATAATCACAGTTCTAGTGATAATGAGTTCGTTTTTGTTACTTATAGGGGCCATAATGTATAGGAACTATAATGAACGTAGAAGAATCGAAATAATTCGTGGTATTCTAACAGATTCATTAATGTCTCTGAAAGCTTCAAATGACTATATTGCAACAATATTTGACTGTTACAAACAATTAGTTCGCTTCTTCCGAAGTAAGGGCGCTATGAAGAAAGTCTACGAGACAACAAGGGAGTTCGAAGATGCTGTAAATACAATGTTAGGTGGAATAACTCCTCCTGGCGATCTCGATACTTTGTTCTCAATCTTTGAAGAGGCACGTTATTCCGACCATGAAATTGGTTCTGATCAAAGAGATCGTGCAATTGAAGCTATTAATTCGATAATCAATCATTTGGGCAATGCTCTTGGGGAAAGTATGCTTAATCGTACTTCTACGGTTGAATCGGGTCTCTATGGCTCAGTTGTTAAGGCTGGAGAATTTGTAGATTCTGAAGGGCAAACTCGGATAGCTGGTATTGATGAAGACGACCAAAGAGATGGATTCTCTTTGTGATTAGTGATTGTTCACCTCCGTAATTAATTGCGGAGAGTGAAACATCCACCATAGGCTTAGTGCAACGAATTAGCCCTTGGCTCAGTAGTAGCATTGATAACAGGTCGTCAGGTGGCCGC
>CAXDMJ010000017.1:0-24678 GCA_963990035.1 uncultured Candidatus Poseidoniales archaeon
ACACCTCTCTATTCGTCGGCAGCGTCAGATGTGTATAAGAGACAGGATGGGATTATAGTATTAATAATTGAAAATTAATCTATTCTTCTTCATTATTTGTTTTTGGGTTCTGAGAAAGTAATAATGCTATTGGCCTTGTACGAGGATCGCTTTCTAATGCTATCTTCATAATTACCGCTAGAGGAACTCCTAATACAGCCCCCATTATTCCCCAAGCCCAACCCCAGAATGAAACTAAGATAAGTAACACAATTGGAGACATATCAAGTCTCTGACCAGATAACTGTGGTTCAACAAATGCACCCCAAGCTTGTTGATTCGCTATTAGCAATCCAATCATGATTAAGGCAGTTGTTGGTTCTAATAGAATCAATGCGAGAATTCCTGGAGGAATCATTGAAATTAATGCACCTATGTAAGGTATGAAGTCAAGGAAGAAGGTTATGGATGCCCAAAGAAACCAACCAGGGATTGCTAAATATTGCAAGATAATTGCAGCAACTATTGCTTGACCTAAAGCAACAGTAGCTCTTGTTATTACATAGGTATTAATCCCATCTCCTGAATTCGAAGCAATTTTCTTAAAACGCTCAACTTCTTCAGGATAAGCCGCTTTAATTCTTTTTGGAAGTGTTTCTGCTTCAAGTATTATGAACAAAAGGAATATGAAAATTGTAACTGCGCTAGCAGTAAAGCCAGCAATAGAGCCAACGAAATTAGTTGCAAAGTTTGTAATCACATCAATACTAACTAATTCTTCTAACCCAGATGTATCAATTTCATAACCAAAAATCTCTGTATTTTCAAGACGAGCCATTTTCTCAGAGAATGCTTCCGTAATTCGCAACTGCGTATCAGGTTCAGTAAACTCTGTAAGGTTCGAATAAAGAATCTGTGAAGTTAAGAATAACACCATTCCCACGATAAATAGAAGTCCGCCATATGCAAGAAGTGGATGCCCAAATCTTTGCTCTAACCAATTAGCAGGTGGCCGAATTAATAAGAAAAGTAAAGTCGCAATTACAAGAGGTTGAATTACAGCTTTTAAGTGTATGATTGCGAGTATAGATATTAGTAAAATAACTAATATATCGGATACCGTACTTACTGGAATACCTTTGAATGATCTTGTAGATGTCATGTACGTCCCTAACCCTGCGAGGAGTTTTGATTCATCAAGGGTTTCCCGACAAGAGGCTAAAGTCGGTTATAAATACGAAGGAAATGATTTGCATCAATCTCATACGTGAATTTATCAATAACTCTCCTTCGTCCTTCAATTCCTTTTTTCTTTAATGCTTTTTTATCTTTTATTTCATGAAGAATTGTAGAAGACATAGAATCTATATCACCCATTGTAAATAATGCTCCGACTGTAGCATCTACCATTTCAGGTAATGGACCATGATTAACAGTTACAACAGGGGTTCCTGAGGACATTGACTCAAGAGGTATTAACCCTTGACCTTCATAATAAGAAGGAAAGACTGTCAAATCTGCATTCCGGAATAACTTTGCTAATTCTAAAAATGACATGCCAGATTCAATATTAACTGATGATGATAAACCAAGTTTCTTAGCCTGTTTTAATAAACGTGTTCGTAAATGACCTCTACCGACTATTACTAATCTCGAATCGGGATACTCAGAGTTGACTATTGCAAATGCCTTTAATAGAGAACCGTAGCCTTTTCTTGCAGCTAAACGACCAACTGCAAGTAATAATATATCATCCTCAGAACATCCAAAACGCGTTCTTATATCATTATCAAATGAGTCGCTAGGAGTAAACATTTCAGTATCAACTCCCCAATGAATAACCTCACAATCCCAATTATCAGGAGTTGAATAACGTGATAAGAAATCCATCTTAGTAGCTTCTGAATTAGCAACACAGACATTAGAGTTTCTTACAGCTGCATTCTCAAATTTAGCATATCTTTTCGCTGTAAGTAATATTGCTAAATCGTTAGGATTAGCCCAAACTGCCGCCTCTTTCTGTTTCGCTGCAGTAATCAATCCATCTTTCTCACCCAACCAAGAGCCATGTAGGGAGGACACTACTGGAGCAATATGACTCTTACAATAATCAAATTGCTTTTCACTCCAAGAAATCATTGGACAGTGTAAATGCACAATATCGACCGATTCGTATTGATTGAGTTTTTTTAGAGCCTTAAGTGCAGAACGACCGTAAGATCTAGTAAATTCCATTGGTAACTTCAACCAACCAACAGAAATTACTTCGATTCCATCAATAACTGGTACATCTTTTCCGCCACCATTTCTAGTAATTACTGTCACCTTATGACCTCTGGAAACTAAAGCAGATGAGAGATGAAATACTGTCGAACCCATACCACCCCATCTAGGAGGGTATTCGGCGGATAACATGGCGATGTGCATACGATATCGTACCTGCGTTGAGTTAACCGGTTTTCAAGCGATTGGATACAGGACAGTTATCAGTTTGATTCAAAGGCGAAACAATACTCGCAGAAACGAGAAATATGACAGAGCCACTACCTGTACATGTAACCGTAGTAATTCCAACAAGAAATGAGGAAGCGGCAATAGTTGATACTATTCGGTCGATACCAAATCACAAATGGTGTGAAAAGCTTGATTTCCTTATTGTAGATGGAAATTCCACTGATAAGACAAGAGAGTTAGCAAATGAAGAAGGAGCAACCGTTTATCTTGAACCAAGGAAAGGATATGGTAGAGCATATAAAACTGGTTTTTCTATGGCTCCAGGAGATATTATTGTAACAATGGATGCGGATTGCACTTATCCTGGGGAAGAAGTTCCTTCGTTAGTTAAGAAATTAATAGATGAAGAATTACAATGGATTTCCTGTGACCGATTGAAACGTGCAGAGGAAGGATCAATGCCAGGACTTCACGGATTTGGAAATTGGGTTTTATCGAAAACTGCATCAATTCTATATTGGTATGGAATACATGACTCTCAAAGTGGTATGTGGGTATTTAGAAAATCAATATTTGAAGACGAAAGAGTAAGGCCAAAGCATGATGGAATGCCACTTTCACAAGAATTTAAAATTCGTGCACGAAGATATTTAGGTAAGAATAATACAACTGAAGTAAGCGTACCATACCGTCCACGTGTGGGTGAAGCTGAAATCAATACATGGGGAGATGGATTACTTAACTTGAGATTTCTATTTACACATCGATTAGGATTAACTCAGCAGAAAACACCATGGGGACCTGAGTCAAAATAAATTACTCATTAAACTCTTCATCCATTTCTCTAGGATCAAATGTTGACCATGATTCTATCATCTCAAGATCTTTTGCTAATTCTTTGCGACGGTTAGTAGTGTAAAGTATGCCGATTATACAAAAACTCAATGCTAAAATAACGAATAATGGTAATCCACCAGAAAAGAGCCATGAAACTAAGTTACTATCGTCAGATTTAATTGGTAAAAATTCAAAAAGTATTGGACTAACTACATCTCCATCTATTGCCCAAACTTCAATCTTAGCAGTACTACCATCATCAATTAGTATAACAGTTTGTAATGACCATATGTTATCACCAGCAAATAAATCACCTTGAGTGCCATCATCTCTTAATTCAAATTCTTTCTCAATTATACCTGATTTAAATTTACAAAATATTAATTCAGTTGTGGCGTCTAAATCATCTAATTTCACGGTAATGAAAATAGAATTTAATTCATCAAATTCTAAATTATTAGGATTAACAGATAATTCCGAAAGAATTGGTGAACTAGACCCTATGGTTAAATTAATAGATATTGTATTAGAGTCACCTCTAGAATCTTTAACTAAAAGATTAATTTGGACTGGGCCTGGGGGAAAATATACTGAAATTTCTTCTTTATCGCCTATCTCTGTCCCATCCCCTAGACTCCATTGATAGAGAATTATATCATTATCATAATCAAATGATGGAGATGCATTAAGAATAATTTCTCTCCCTGGAGGTATATATTGACCATCAGAGAAATCCTTTATTCCAGCGATAGGGCCAGTTTCATAAACTGTAAGAGATTGAATATAAGTAGAGAATCGACCTGTTGAATCTATTAAGGTAAATGTAAGTTCATGAACTCCTGCAGGAATATAGTCATTATACCAATATTCGTTAGTTTTATTTTCAAGTATTGGTTCTGAAATAAGATTAGACGATAGAGAGACTGTAAATTCATCACCATCAGGATCAAAAGATTCACGGAAATCAAATAGAACTGGTAAATTAGAATAAACCTCAATCTCTTCATCAGGAGAACTCAAGACTAGAACAGGGGCTGATTGTTCGACATAAACTGTGGTGGAAAAAATAGCATTACCACTATCTCCATCATCTATATAAAGAGTTATTTCATGATTACCTTCGGGCAAACGAGCATTGAATTTCCAGTCACTTCCGATAGGTTCAGTGAGTAAATCACTTTGCCACAATACACTAACTAAGTCTTTACTAGAATCAGAAAAATGATTACAAATTAGTCCAGTACTGTTTTCTAATTCAGAACAAGCAATATCCCAGTCTCCGGATCCTGTTGAATCAAATGAGATTAAATCTCCAGAGTTTGTAGAATATCCATCAATAGGTGATGAAATTAGAGCGATGGGAGGTGAATTTTCTACTGTTAAAATTATTTCAGAATTCGTCCATTGGCCAGCATGATTGGGTAAATCATCACTAGCATACATAGTGATTTTATGTGTCCCTTTAGAGAGGGTACCTGACCACTGAATAGAATCTTCGGGAGTAATACCAGAGTGAATTAAGCCATCAATATCACTCCAAAATTCAAATTTTATCTCATCATTTTCTGGATCTAAAGTATTATTGCCGTCAATAAGCAAAATATCTTGTGACCTCTGTCCAGTCCTTGTAATATCCATTGATGCAATTGGTAATTCATTGAATAACTCAACGTTAAATGTCCAAGTAACTGGGGAATTTATACCATCAGTCACATAAACTGTTATTGAAAATTGGTTGGGAGCAAGAGGGAAGGTCTGATTAATTTGTCCTGGACATTCAAGAAGATAGTACTCAACATCATCGTAAGATGCCTTAAACCAACATGTTAGATCATCATTCTCTGGATCATTAGTACCTGCTAAATTAATATTGACTGAAGCAGTTTTTCCAAGATATAGAGTACCCCAAGCAGAGATATCAGGAGTAGTATCAACTGTTACCAAAGGTGGCCTATTTGTCAATTTAATAGAACGTTGTTCCATAGCACAGTTATTGGATGCGTCACATACCTCTAGAGTAATTTGGTGATTACCATCGGAAATGCATTGTACCAAATCATTAGCTATAATTATTGATTTATTCAGATTAGATTCACAAGAAGAGGTTATTTCACCATCAATATTACTTGACCAAGAATATGTAAGTAATTCATTATCTAAATCCCATGATGAACTAGCATCAAAAATAATCTCTGAGCCACTAGCATATACTTCATCTTGAATAGGACTTTCCCAGATAATTAGAGGTGGTTGATTAGATATCTCTAGAATACAAGTTACTAAGATATTCGAACTTAATTCAATAGTATTAGTGTCATTATGTATCGAATCATAGTCACATCCTATAGATATATTATTGGTATTAGACCATCCACTAATAGGAGTCCATCTTTTACCTATGAAAGGTCCAAGAGTTTCAAATCCTTCATACGGTAATACGGTGAAATACTCCGACTCATATTGATCAAAAGTTATATTGATTGAAGAGAATGGTATATGATTGAAGTATTGATTAACTACATGAGTTTCTAAGAACCACATTTCATCAACGATATTATCGTCAGATTCAAATGATGGAATACCCATTGAGGATGAAGAAATCCATCTCAAATGACTACTTGTTTTCATCAAAAAATAGTCAGAGTAATTAGAACCTTGGATGAAATAAGAGTTTGACATATTCACGAAACTGAGATCCATACTTGGTGGAGAATTACATTCAAAACCAACATTATTAACTAATAATTCAGAATGACCGACGAACTCTACACAACTATTTTGATTAAACACACTAATCAGGCTATCATTTAGATAAGATGCAATAGAGCCCTTGGCATTCCAATAAAAACCACCATTATTTCCATTGATTTCTAAATTAGAAATTTTAGCATCAACATCATTTAACTTAATTGCATAATCATCTGAATTGGATGAATTGAAGTTAACTGTTAAATTCTTAATAATTATATTCCCATCTTGTGAGAGTCCAGAATTATCTATATCGAGAGCTGGTGAATTAATTGGATCGATTATTTGTAAAGTACGAAGTTGTAAATCAATACTATCTTTAATTGTAACTCCATTTTCATCACCGATGGATGTGCACATATAGCAAGAAACATTTTTTCCACTGCTGACGACATCATTTGATTCTTCAAAATAAAATCCTGAACCTAGATTTGCTGATAATGAACCAATACCGTTACCTGAGGTTACAATATATTCTAATGCCACATTACTGGAATCTTTGACTGAAATACCATGCCCAGTATTATTCATACTTAATACAGCATTAACCTCAGGATGGAATTCTCGAAAATCTATACCGTTAGCTCCATTACCAGTAGTTTCCCAATTAGTTCCACTGACGCCTCCCTTCCACATTAGAATCCCTGGACCTGATGAGTTTTTCACTACTAAATTATTGATAGTTGGTGGACCAGATGACCCCCAATTAGATGCTCTCCAGAATAATCCTGCTCGGTCGTTGAAGGGAATAGAAAAACCAACTCCTCCATTATTAAGTAATGTCAAATTATTGACAATCATTGATGAATCGATCATATAGGCTCTAAAACCAACTACAGGATTATCTTCTATTAGGGCACCATTAATCCTAACTCCACTAGTATTTACATCTAAGGCTGCAATACCAAGACCTGGTGTTTTAGCATCTTCCCCACCTGTACCACGAATGACTAGATTAGTGAATATTGCATTTATTGGTAAGTTAGAAAACTGGCTATGATTATATTGTTCAACCATTACACCTCTATATTGACTATCCTCGACAACAATATTTGTGAAAGTAGGCCTTGTGTTCCATCCTTGAGTGATATCTCTAACATAGATACCATTGTCTGAGCGAGTAACATTAGAATTCATAATCAGAGGTAGAGAATCTTCAATCCAGATACCAGCAGCAATAGACGTAGTAGCGCCACTAATATTACTAACTTGAAGATTAGATATTATACCTCCTGAATTACCCCAATAATTAACACCGCGAGTAACAAGATTATTGATTAAAGCACCATCAACAATTGGACTAGAAAAAGAACCCACAGATAATCCAATTCCTTTTCTCCAATTTGTATTTAATGGAACATCTTGTCCACCACCCTCTATTATTAGATTATTTATTCTAGGTGATGCGAAATCAAAAATATCAATTGCTACGAGGTCGGCATTCTCAACTCTTAAGTTATTAAGAACAGGATCACTGCCATAAATTGAGACACCATACTCAGAGTTTCTAATAGTTAAATTATCAATTTTTGAACCTAAACCATTACTTGATGAATTAAAGATTATTCCATCATGATCTCCTATGATTGAATTCAATATCACAGGAGATGAGGATGTACCTTGTATGGTAATTCTACCAGCTACTAGTATATCCTTATCGTCACCTAAATTAATTGTAGTACCAGATTCTATAATTAATATATCTCCGCTCTCTACAGTGTAACCATCTACTAAGTTTACAGTTCCACTCCATATAGATGTTGACTTTGAAGATGAAGCAATTGAACTAGCAGGGGCAAAGGCAATAGTTGAAATTAGTAGAATAGAAACTAGAAAAACAGCACGCCTTGATTGGCGGTGATGGTTGTCGAGCATAGTATAACGGCAACACGCTACCATATATTATTGGTGTATAAATGTCCATTAATATAAGCGATAAGAAACGAGCCATAATAAGCATAACACACAGCCTTAAGATTGGAGATAATCTAATGAGTACTGCTTTTGTTTTGTTTAAATGTCAACCTCAGAGAGAATTAGAAGTTTATCTCGCACTATTAGAAATTGATAGCGTGACAGAAACTCATGTTGCATACGGCGAATATGATCTTGTAGCAAGAATAGATTTTGAGGATGAAAAACAAATGGCGAATACTCTAATCGGTAATATGAGAGCAATTCCTGGAGTTCAAAAAACAGAAACTCTGATAGCAGTGGAGGCGTAGTAATGGCGGTAGGATTTATTCTAATTACGACGGAACCTGGATATGAAATCCAAGTTCGTGAAGAGGTAAGTAAAATTGAGTGCGTAAAGGGACAATGGATTGTATTTGGCAATCATGATCTATTTGTGAAAGTTGAAGCAGAAAATGACTCTCTATTGACACAATGCATAGTACAAGAAATACGAGCAGTACAAGGTATTAATGAAACTAGAACTCTAATTGGGGCTGAAATTTAGTTAGATCGATTTTGTCAATTCTTCAAGTAATTCATTGGCTGCACATATACATTCAGCAGCACGGAATCTATGAATTGCTTCCTGCCAATAAGCTAATTTTTGATTAGGATTTAAGATGCCTCTCCAGTACCAGCATTGAGCACTTATTCGACGATATACTGCTAAGTCATCCCTTAATGGGATATTGAATAATTCTTCATGTGACTTCTTTAACCAATTTGGATGATTACCTCTTGTTACTTCAAGCGCAGCATGAATCATTCCGATCTTCTTTAATGGATTTGAACATTCTTGAATGAAAGAACTAACAGATTGTAGTGAAGAATCTAATAGTTCTGGCGTATTTGATGCTGATAATCTCGTACGTAAATCTAGTAGCAATAGAGTTTCTTCATCATCATTAAGTATTATTTCTAGTTCAGATCTAGACTGAGATGCGAGAGTTAAATCAGATATTTGGAGAGCAATAGAATGTCTCAATAAATTTAATGAAAGTTCGGCAGTATGACGGTCCCTATCTGATAAATCTCTAAAACTTACATCATTAATCTCTTTGAGAATATCATTTGCTAATGATTTTTTAATTCGACCAGATAATCTATCATCGTATTGTCGAACTAGCATTGAGACTTGGAATCTAACTCTTTCGGGAGGAGATAATTCGAATAATGCTTGATTCTCTAGGTCAATTGCTGATTCATTATCACCTCTGATTCGAGATAAACGTGCCAAAAGAAGTTTCTTTTGAGGACTAATCATTAGATTTGAAAGATGATTTTCAGCAATGTCATATTCTGCTCTTTCAAAAGCTAAATCAACTGCTTGATATCGTAGACCAATATTCTCTTCTATTTCCAAAGCATCTTCAATTAACAAAGCAGCAGTTGCTGTATTATTTTTAGAAATAAGAGAAATCTTATCAGTTATCAATATTTTATCAAAATTTTCTGATTTTATTCGATGATATGCTTCTAACCATAGAGCTCTTTCCCCGTCTCTCTCTGACCAACTATTAGCTGCAATTTGATGAAGTTCTTTGACCTTATTTTCAGACCATAATGACCTACGTACATTTCTTATCAAATGATGAGGTTCATATTTCTCATTCGTCCAACGAAGAATTGCGAATTCATCAAGCTCAAAAGTCCCATTGGATTCAGTCATTTCATCGATTTCTAGTGGAGTAGGGCTCAAGCTTAATTCATCTAATGTAGAAATACCATCTTTACTTAATTTTTCAATTACTGTAGATTCTACAAATTGCTGAACTGCCACTACTTCCTCGGGTAATTCACTTTCAGGATTCCAAAGGTGTAAAGCTAAAGGATGCCCTCCTAATGAACTAACTATTTTAATCGCTTTTTCACTGTTTAATTCCTCAGGAAGAAGGAAACAGCCATCTTCTATGGATATCCCTGATAATCGAAAATCGAAAAAATCATCAATTAGAAAAAATGGGTTAGGGGAACGTACAATTACTAAGATTGAGGCTTTTGTGGACTTTAACTCTTGTAATAACTCGCTTATTTTACTTATATGTCGAGGATGGATTTCTTGAATTTCATCAATAATTAATAAATTTCTATTTTTACCTAAGTATGCAGCCAATGCTGAACTGTCGCGAGGAGAATTTCCTCCATTCCACTGCTTAGAAATTTCTGAAACATCAGTATTTGAATAACAGGTTGCCCACCTAACTGTCCAACCTTTTTGAAGAACTTCTGTAACAATATCTCTTGCAAGACTTGTTTTACCAATCCCCGGTAATCCACTAAGGAATATATTATCGCTATTCATTACTAAATCAAGTAGATCTGACTTATCTTTATCTCTACCATATAATTTTGTAAGATTAGGTATGGTACCATATGTTTTCCCAATATCAGATTGTGATTTGATTTCAAAAGTATTGGTTTGCTCACGGCCAATAGAGGTAATATGAACAACTTTACGTTTTCTAGATCCTCCTCCAATAACATGAGCTGAGCGAGTAAACACAAATCCATCAGATTCAAGTTTGGCTAATGGTTTATGTAGGCTGGAACGAACAAGTCCAAGTGAATCGGCAAGACCTGGTAAGGAAAGGCTTCTAGGTACATCCCAACTACCTTCTATTTCTTCTCCAAACTCAGAAAGTCGGGAAAGAATTCGCCTCTCAGTGTCACTGAGCATGACTGTCGAATAGGTCTAGGGTTCATGGGCATTCACCTACGCCGCTTCAGATAGTTATGGCACTCGAGGGGGGAAATCATGGCCTGCCAGCTAATCCTGGGGTATACCTTTTCAAGCAAAAAGACGGACGTGTATTATATGTCGGTAAAGCAAATAATCTCAAAGAAAGAGTTCGTTCGTATTTTTCTAAAAATCCTGATAGAAAAATGATACCAAAACTTATTCAAAGATCTGAAAAGATAGATTTCATTGTAACTCAAAATCCGGCTGAAGCACTTGTTTTAGAGAGAGGGTTAATTCGAAAGCATAAACCAAGATATAATTCGATGTTAAAGGATGATAAATCATTCCCATATATCTGTATCACAAATGAGAAATATCCAAGAATTATCTATACTAGATTCCCTTCAGAGAATGACTTGAGATGGGGGCCATTCCCGGATGCAGGAGCAGCTAAAAGAGTCATACAACTTTTTAGAAGGCATTTTGGAATTAGAGATGAGGACTGTCGAGGTAAAGATGGATGCTTAGCGAAGCATATTGGTCTTTGTAGGGGGCCCTGTTTAGATCCCGATGGATATGAAAAATTAGTTACTGCTGCTAAAGGAGTTCTAAATGGAAATGCAGGTGAATTAATTCAAGAATTAAACAAAGAAATGAAAATACATTCAAATCATCAAGATTATGAGAATGCTGCCAAAACTAGAGATTTGATTTCAGCAATTCAAACAATAATATCACAACAAATTATTAATTCAAGATTTTATCAAGATTGTGATGCAGTAGGTTTTGCTTTTCGAAATGATGTTGCAGTAGTTGTAATACTTCATGCCAAAGATGGTAGAATACAAGGGGAGGTTAATTATCCATTAATTCATCGTGGAGATATTGCAGAATCTGTTTCACTAGTTCTATCTGAGCATTATTCAGATAGGAAGCCACCCAAAGTAATACTTTCACCTACACCAATGACAGATGTCATGAAACAATGGCTCGGAAATAGGAGAGGAGGGAGAGTAGATACAAGGGTACCAATAAGAGGAGAATTAGCAAAATTGCAGAAGATGGCGACACAAAATGCAGAATTTCAACTTGTTAGACATAAGAATAAACGGTCAGGGAATTTAGAAAAGATTGCGGCAGATGATGGAGCCAAACTATTACAGTTAGAATCATTAGATTATATTGTTTGTTTTGATATGGCTCAACTTCAAGGTACTGAAAGAGTAGGTGCATCAATAGTCCTTAGAAATGGAAGACCTGCTAACAAAGAGTACAGAACATATATTGTTAAAACTGAAGTATTAGATGACTTAAAAATGATGTCAGAAGTAATTGAAAGATGGAGTAAAAGACAGGAAGAATGGCCAGACTTACTTCTGTTGGATGGTGGCAAAACTCATCTTGATACAATTCATAAAGTTTTAGAAAAAAATGGATTGGATAATGTATTTCCAATCGCAGCATTAGCAAAAAAAGAAGAAACTATATTTCGTAAAGGGAAAGAACCATTGATACTTGATAGAAAAGGAAGAGTATTAATTCATTCAAGAGATGAAGCACATCGATTTGTTAATAAATTTCATAGAAAAAGACGTGGGAAATCCACATTGAAAAATCCATTAGAGAATATTGAAGGTTTAGGTGCCAAAAAGATTCAATCTTTATTAATACATTTTGGAGGTTATAAAAAAATAAAATTCGCATCAGTGGAGGAACTTAGAAACGTCCCCGGCATTGGTAAAGAGATGGCTGAAAGAATTAATGCTGAGTTAATTTGATTTTATTCACTTACCATTCATTAATTTCTTCGGTTTCTTCTTCCTCAAAGAATGACTCTTCAACTAGTAAAACAGGTGAATTCATAGATCCAAATTCGGCTACAGCTGCATCTTCAGTAAGGCGACCATCTTCAAGTTCTTGTTGGATTATTTTCTGATTTTGTTTTTCTTTTCTATTCCGTATTAACCGAACCATCGATAAACCAAAGAAAATTGAAAAGATTATTCCATATGATATTAATTCGGAGAATATAAATGACCAACTGTATTCAAGACTATACGTTACTGTATCATGATTTTTCTTGCATTTATCCCATGAAGTAGAATCTGGACAAATAGGGGTAAGATAAGTCAATACTTGGCGACCATTAATTTCAGAAATATTCCCTAAGCCATTGGAACTTTCAAATGATGTAAATCGAAATTCATCGGGCATATGAATTATAATTAAGGCAGAGGAGCGAATTGTTCCCAAACTAGTATGTTCCATTATTGGGAATATTGTTTGTTGCATTAGAGATTTTTCAAATGTTAAACCGAAGTCACTAGTAATGGGGCTACCAAATGGCCATTCAATGTAGTCTGTTAAGATTGAAGTAATAGATGAACGATGAATTTCTAAATCTATTTGATTGTTTTCAGAAGTAATACTCATTTCCGCATTTTTAATAGAAGCAGAAAAATTAATTGGATTCAAATCAGATGGAGATACTGTATCGGGAATTACATATGTTTCTGATTCAACTATGAATGGAGTAGATTTAACATCTATATTTAATTCATATTTATCAAATCCTAAATCTAAAGGAAAGGCAGAGATACTATTTTCCTCAGATATTAATGGAAAGAGATCATTCAGATCTTGTGCAAACTGATTCATTCCTGAATTTGAGATTACTAAATCAATTTTATGACCATTCCCAAAATCTATTGGAGCAGTAATGTCAGAACCACCTAGAAGTCCACCTTCTGACTCGAACAGAGATGATTTTCTATCGCCAACTGCGATAGCCCTGCGAATCAAATCAGAAGGTATAGGTTTCAATTCGATTCCATCTTCACCTAAGTCAATATTAACTCTGTGAATTGATAGAGTTAAATCGACTTCAAAATTAATATTTATAGCTCCACTTAATTCGTTAATTGCAACATTATTGAGAAATATTTCAACTTTTGAAGTAATACATGTACTCTGCTTAGAAGAACATAGCAAATCACTTGAAGTATCTTCACAAGGAACGCTTTTCAAACAAATTGGATGACTCCAATCAAAATTTCTAGTTCCTTCAAAACCAATTTCGAATACTTCTTGGTCACGGAAAGAAGATTTTAGTTCAAGAACTGAATTATCACCCTTTGTTGATTTAATCCATTCGGGGAGAAATAATTCTAGATTAATATCAGTATTTGGGAAACCTATCGGAAGTAAATCCTGTAACCAATATGGATTAGTTGAAAATTCAACCTCTACGATACTCATAGCTGCTGCTAAATCTTGGTCATTAATTATAGAAAAATCAAGTGTTGAAACATCACCTAAACTTGATCCTAACATATTTTCAATTATTCTTGAGATTTTTACTTGCACTGGTTGAGAACTTGATTGAATATAAATTGGATTCTGCCCAGACATCGCCTCATCACCAATTAAACAATATTTCACCTCTAATAATTCATCACAGGTTTCACCAGCTTGATGACGGAAATCTAGACCACCGTCTAGATCAGATGATGAAAAAATAGGATCAAGAAAATGAATATCTGATCCAAATAATTCAGAGAATCCCGAAGACAGAGATTCTATTGGAATACCATTGAGAAGATCGTTCATGTCTTTATCTAATTCAGTATTTATCATTCTAATTCCATCTGAAGTAATAATTGGTAGATTCATACCCCCATCATCAAAATCAACTAACCAATCGGTTAAAGTATTGGAATTAAGATGATGTATTGACAATCTCATATCAATTTCGGTATTACTAGAATCTCTAGCATCAATTATAATATCAATAGTTAATGCAGGTTGTTCTTCATCTATTGATAAAACTGAAAATGAATCGCGATTCTTAATTCGTGTAGTAAGATCAACGGATATACTAATATCGGAGGATTCTGGTTCAGTATTATCTAAAGATAAATGTCCATAAGTTTGAGGAGCTTGGTTGGAATAATTTCGAGTAAGTAATATACCAGGATTATCAACTTGGTAAGCAGTAGAATAATCAGGAGGGAAAACTGTCAATTCCACATAATGGCCGGCTAAGGCTTTAGCATTAAATGAAGAATTAATATCTCCACCCATTAATAGTAGACCTCTCATCATCCTATCAAGGTCACCTGTATCTTCATTAAGACCTAATTTGGAAGGATTAAGGACTAACTCAAATACTCCTCGGAAACAAATAGGGGGATTAAATGGATTATTAGGAAATCCATTGACTTCATCTATAGAATCTAAAGATCTACTATAAGTGCATTGTAAATTACTTTCTGAAGAAAAATCAACATTAGAAATCGTATTTAGAACTGAACTATCAGTATATTCAAAATTATCTTCAATATATTCTCTCATATTTGTCTGAATTAAAGATAACATTCTCTCTTCAACTGTTAAGCCATTTCTATCAAGATCAAGATAATTTCGTATATAGTCTGCAGGAATACCATCATCTATACTACTATCACCTTCTAAATCCAAATCTTCTAAATTCAAATCTGAACGTGAGAGTTCATGTATTGCTGTAGATATCGTTAGTGATACTGTTTCAGCATTAACAACATTGACTATAATTGAAGATTTAATCCATTCATCCGTAGTTGAACCATCTAGGCTAGATTGATAATCATCACAAATACCATCTGAACTATTCCATGTGGAACAAATATTATTTGAAATCTCGGGTTCACCAGGAGGAGGAGATGCCAAAGAAACAGGAGAAATTAGCAACAAAACCAGTAACACTACTAGACGTTGCATATGATACTGCAAAAAGTCATCTACCATAAGTCTGAATCCATCATGCATCTCGGAGTGTATGAATGAGTGCTTCTCAACCTCACTTACGACTTCGAAATTTTGTAAATTCATATATCGTGTTGAATTATACAGATTTGGAAAATATATCATCATTACTAGATGATATACCCAAGCGTTGGGAGAAATTTGCAGATATTGTATTACTACCAAATACAGCATTCAAGAAAAAACATTGGGAGCCATTTATCTCTGATGAATTTTGGTTACAGATATGTAATGGTTTAGAAGTTAAAAGATTAGCAAGATTAGGAGAGATTATTGGAGAAAAGAGAGAATCAACAGTAGAAATATTAGTTGGTGATAATGACTGGGTTATCAGGAAAGAAAGTGGAATAAAATATGGATATCATTTAACTCAATGCATGTTTTCTTCGGGTAATGTAAATGAACGTAGAAGAATGGGGGAAGTTGTATCTAAAGGTGAGATTATTGTAGATTTATTTTGTGGGATAGGATATTACACTTTACCAATTTTAGTTAAAAGTCAAGCAAAGCATGTTTACTCATGTGAATGGAATATTAATGCAATCAATGCTCTAAAATATAATTTAAAGAATAACAAAGTGGAAGACAGGTGTACAATATATGAGGGAGATAATAGAATTACTAGTAGTGACTTATTCGATACTGCAGATAGAGTATTATTGGGACTCCTTCCAACCGCTGAAAAATCTTTTGATATCGCATTAAATTGCCTAAAAGATAGTGGTGGGATTCTACATTTACATGGACTGGCTCCTGCTGATAATTATGAAAAATTCATAAAAGAAACGACAGAAAATATAGAAAATAAAAATTTGAATTATATTATGAAAAATATTCATGTTAATAAAATTAAATCATATGCACCTCATTGGGATCATTTAGTACTAGATATTGAAATGAGAAAAAAATAATTATATTTTAACAAAGCACTACTATAATCTGCTATCATCTGTTCGCAGGACTAATGGGTGAGGTCTTGGATGCCGAAATTATCAAAGAGGAAAAACTCTCTTTAATAAAAAATAATCCATTTATTAGTAATTTAGATACAAATAAAAAACTAGGTATTTTGATTTCTACAATTATTATTGTCGGTTTAATTATTATTTCAACGATATGGTCAGGAGCTGGACCAGGGGGTTTTAGCGATTCAAAATATGAATGGTGGGATACTCCAGTTGATGAGAGATATAATATGGAATTGAATATGACTGGTTGGAGAAGTCAACTACCAGTAGAAGGTCCATACTCGTGGTCTGGACCAACAGAATATTTTGTTGAAGTAGATTTACCAATCTCTGAACAGGATGTGGGTTATCCGGGACCTGCTCTAATGCATGTATCTTTATGGATGCCTGAAGTTCCGAATGGTACAAAAGTTCCAGTCATTGCAACAGTTCATCCATACTATGATTTTGGTGGAGAAGGAGTTGCTGGAGATGATTCTAATCCAAATACAATACCTGATGCAGGAGTGGGTTTGTGGGTACTAGAAGAATTTGTACCTCATGGATATGCTCTAGCTCAGGTTTCGACTTTTGGAACTGGGAAGTCAACGCATTGTCAAGATGTTAAAGGACTGGGTGAACAAATAGGAATTCAATCAGCAGTTCATTGGCTAGGAGAACAAGAGTGGTCTAATGGGAATGTTGGTTTAATGGGAAAATCATATGCTGGAACTACAAATTGGGAAGCGGCACAAAATCCATCAGAACATCTCAAAACTATTGTACCTATTTCTGGGTCAATAGGAGTTCAGCAGATGTTCTATAGAAATGGATCTAGCGAAGCAAGAGCAATGTTGTATGATGTGTTGTATGAAGGTGCGACTACAGATGCAACAAGTGATGATATGAGATTATGTACTGATGATGCCATAGGACCTGTGAGCCCATTTACTACATGGTTGGGTGCAGGATTTGGAGGAGATGAGTGGAATGATTATTGGGATGAAAGATATCATTTACAAGATGTGATAGACAACTATAACGGTAGTGTATACATTGTTTGGGGATTACAAGATTGGAATGTAGATCCATATCATGCATTCCCTACTCACCAGCTTTTGAAAGATGCAGGAATAAATGTTCGAACTATTTCAGGACAATGGGGTCATAATTATCCAGATCAGCCAACTGTCCATGAGGGATTAGAATCAGGATATGGTGCTGAAGCATTTCCAAATGTCACAAGAATGGATTGGGCAGTAGAACTATTTCCATGGTTTGAGTACTATCTAAAAGGAATAGGTGATGAACCAGAATCATATGTTCAGGTACAAAGAAATGATGGTAGATGGCATATTGAAGAAACTTGGCCAGCAGAAGATACTAAGAATGTACAATTTGCAATTGCTGATTGGGATGGTGGTATGTCGGGTACTGTTAACTCTCAACAATCGATGACAATAACTAGTCAGCCAATGACAAGTGATATGCATATCTCAGGATTACCAACATTACATATTGATGCTAGGACAAATATGTGTAATGGCGGGCAATTATTTGTAACAATGTATGATGAAACTAGCGGTTTGAGATTAGGACATGCAACAATGGATGTCAGATATAGGGATGGAGGGTATGAGGCGCTTCCTACGTCACCAATGACAAGTTATAGAATGTTAATGGAATTTAATCCGATGGATGTAATAGTACCAAAGGGACATGCAATTCAATTAGTAGTAACTGAAACAGGAGAAGATTATTTGCCATCACCATGTGCTTCTTTGGGTATGACAATTTTTGCAGGATATCAAGTCCTTACTTTACCTACTTTAGATCGATCTATTGAACATGAAAACTGGTTCAATGTTCCAGTATGGTGGGATGAATAATTGCAATGTTTTGTAATTTTCCTTTACATTCCTTATGAAAATAATTACTTCTAAACTTTCTAGTACTTCTTCTGACAATAAAACCACACTTGGAACAAGTCCAAGCCCACTTAGAATTACGATCTTGTAATTCTTTAGTTAATCTCTTACCAATAATATTCATTTCTTTTTTATTGGGCCAAAAGTTTTCCGTCATACGAAATTCCTTGTTATGAGTGAAATTACCTAGACAATGAATGTACTCATGAAAAAGAACAAATTCTGCATAATCAACATAATCTTTATGGAATAAATTACGATTTAAACGTACACAACAATTAGTTTTACTAATCCTCTTTGATTTATCTAAATTAGTTGTAAGACCGTGCCTAGAAATAGAACTTCTAGAAAGATAGGACAGTTCTATTTCGGATAAATTAGATAAGTGAACATCACTAAAAATTCTATTTCCAGAAATATCATAAAAAAATCTCATTTTAGAAATAACATTAGTACGTAATTGATTGAAATTGAGAATTTGATATTTTTCCATAGCAAAGTCTCGATTGAATTCCATCATTAATTCTCAAGTCATATTATTTTTTAATAAATATATGTTCTCGATAATAAGAAAGTTCATTTATACTACCTCTGATATCTCCTAGTGCTCTATGACCTGAATTATTTTTCCATTTAGGCAACTCTGGATACCATCGCTTTGTTAATTCCTTGATACTTGTTACGTCAACACTACGATAATGGAAGAAGGAATGAAGAGTTGGCATATACTTTCTAAGAAAACGACGATCTTGACCAATAGTATTCCCACATAATGGAGGAACACCTGCTAGACAATGTATTTGTAAAAAATCAAGAGTAGAAATTTCTGCATCACTCATACTGGTCTCAGATTTCCTGACACGCTCTATTAATCCATTATCAGTATGGTGAGATACATTCCATTCATCCATCTTAGCTAACTCTTCTTCGGGAACTGAAATTGCAAAACTTGGTCCCTCAGCAACTATAGAAAGATCTGCTTCAGTAACTATTGTTGCAATTTCAATAATGGTGTTTTCTTCAGGATCTAGTCCAGTCATCTCTAGATCAATCCACACTAAGCGGTCTTCAACCATGATGCTGGCGTGAGCAGTTCAGTCTTATGAGTTATGATGGGGCATCAGTATGATAATGAATGAGTTATGCGGGAGCATATGGGCACTATAGGGTATGGAGAAATACTCAGAAAAAATTCCTCCTTTAGACGCTTATTTATAGCACAGGAAATCTCCTATATTGGAGACTGGTTCACTGTTATTGCATTATTTATACTCGCTGGAGAAGCAAGTGATAACTCCCCTCTCGCTATTGCTGGTGTTTTAGCATCAAGGAGTTTTTCATTAGCTGCAGTAACACCATTTACTGGAATGTTAGCAGATCGTTACTCTCGTAAAGGATTAATGATTAGTTCTAATCTTGCTTCATGTATTGTTTTGATTATTGTATTACAATTTAATTTGTTAGATAGTTTAGCATCAGTATATTTGTTAGCAGTTACAATGGTGGCTGCTAAATCTGTATTTGATCCAGCAGAATATGCATATTTACCAAATATATGTACAGATGAAGAATTACTAACTGCTAATGCTCTAGGATCTGGCGGTTGGTCGATAGCATTAGGAATAGGTGCGTCTATAGGTGGATTTACTATTGCAAATTACGGAATAACTACTGCATTATGGATAGATGCAATAACCTTCCTAGGTGCTGGAATTTTTATCATGACACTTCCACCAGGTGGACCAGATATTAGTGAACGCAAGAATGCAACATTGAGAGTTGTTACTAAAGAGATTACAGATGGTTGGAGATATATCCTTCAGAAGCCAGAGATTAGGAGATTAGTAATTGCTAAAGCCCTCTGGTCGTCCGGAGGTGGAGCACAAATATTTCTTCTAATAATGATAGGAATGGAGGCAGGATTTGGAGATATGGCAGCAGGAATCGGGATCTTATTTATGGCCAGAGGATTTGGTTCTGGATTCGGTCCGATGGTTGGAAGACCACTGATGGCAAATAAGACATTACAACCATATTTGATAGGTTTAGCTGTGGGTACTTCAGGTATTTTCTATATTATTATCTCAATCATGGAATGGAGTAACTTACTTCTAGTAATGATATTTATATCCCATGCATCTAGTGGATTTAATTGGGTTCAGTCAACAACTTTGACGCAAGAGCGTGCAGGTGATGAATGGCGAGGGAGAGTTGCAGGTGCTGATTTCCTAGCACTGACTTTTATGATGGGGACTTCTGCAATAACTGCAGGATTTATTCTTGAGAATGAGTTACTAGAATTAAGAGAAGTTATCGCTCTATCGGCAATTATTCAAATTATTATGGGGATAGGCTGGATATTACTTGCTACTCCTAAAGAAAAAGCAATGTTTGACAAAGAAGCTATAGTTAGCCTATGAATCGTTGAAGACCAATTAAGACAATAATAGGCACTATTGAGAAAATTACATCTCTCATAAGAGAACGAGAAGATGCTTGAACCTGTTTAGTTATACGTTCTCTGATTTCAGTATCTATCTTTTCAATCATTCCAGATGCAGGATCTTTAGCCTTAATTAAAACCTCTTCAAGCATATCTACTCCTTTGTCAAGAAGGCTGGTAATTAGATCTTGCAATGGATTCATTTTCTGAGATTTATGAATTCCATCAGAATCTTCCGAGATATCAATAACCTCTCTCCAAGGACGAGGTATCGTGAATTCATCGACTGTTTTAAGAAATTCACGACCAATTATAGCACCTTCTACAAGTGCCTTAGCTGTGGTTAAGTTATACTTCGCAATTGCCTGAATATTTTTTCGAGAGCGAGTTACTTTACCAAAATCAACAAAAAGCCAAATTGAACCTGCTAATATTAATAAGACAATTCCAAAATCTGGAGTTTCACTCCAACTTTTCCACCCAATATCTCCATTGAATACTAATCGTGCTGTTAATGCAATTAAAGCGGGTAGGATAAATGAAAGTACTTCATTCATCACAATTTTCCAGAAACCATCGATTGGTAATTTCTTTATTCGTACTAAAAACCATTTCACATGTTGAGTTCTATCGCCAGGAGGTGCATATGTATTTACTAAATCAATCAATGGAGGTGCAATAAGAAATAGTCGTAATAAGAATGGTATTATTAAAAGTAATAAATATGCATCCCAAGGTGATAAGGGAGGAAAAGTCGGAAGATATGTTACGTCGGACATAATATCCGCTGAAACATTACCTACTATGAATGTCACCCCTACTATTTTGTCATTCGAGATAATATATCAGCCTGATTAGATGCTGTTCGAAGGAATAATATTGCAAGAATCGCAGAAGTAATGAAAGCCGTACCCATATAATAATGAGTATTCGTCATCAAAATTGCTATACCTATAAGTGAGGAAAAGGAGATTACCTGACAAATAATCAATAATCTTTCTAACATAGCATATTCTAACTCATGCATACCATCAAACTCTTGAATATATGAGTTAATTAAGAAAAATATAGCTTGGAATGGAAGAGCGGCAGTTAATATTGTGAGCCCTATAACAACAATCATATCTGGATTAGTCGAATCTAATTCAAGACCTTGGAATAAGATATTACCTGTATTCAAACCAATTATTGATGCATGAATTGTCCATGCTTTATCATAAGATGGAGAGTTTTCACTAGTCGCACTAGACGCCATAACGAGCATTGAACTTTACACTATAGTTGAATATTACTCAAGATTATACAACTGATATCAAGATAAATTGATAGATAACATTCAATCGAATAATCTAAATGATCATTTATACAATGATGCATGCTTTGCTCTAGTTTTAGATATTTTAGGGTTTACAACCATAGAACAATATGGATTATTAGGATTATTAGCAAAATAATTATGATGATAATCTTCAGCTACAAAGAAATTAATCAATGGACTAACTTCAGTAACTATATCTTCAACAAAATTTTGTTGAAGGTATCCTATTACTTCATCAATATCAATTTTTTCTTCTTCATTTTTATAAAAAATTACACTACGATAATGATGTCCTACATCATTTCCTTGGCGATTTAATTGAGTTGGATCATGGCATGTAAAAAATACTTCAAGTAATATTCTTCGAGCAATAATCTCCTCATCAAAAGAAACCTCAACTACTTCTGCGTGTCCACTCCTCTGGCCACACACCTGTTCGTAACTAGGATTCTCAGTATGACCTCCGCTATATCCTGGAATTACTTTATCAACTCCATGAAGGCCTAATAATGCACCCTCAACACACCAAAAACATCCTCCGCCTAAAACTATAGTTTCCATTAATTCACCTTCTATAATTAGGGGCTTCACGAGTAATCTCTACATCATGAACGTGTGATTCGGATAGCCCTGCATTTGTAATTCTAACGAAATCACAATTAATTTTCATTGAAGGTATATCTGGATTACCAGTATAGCCCATACTTGAACGTAGACCTCCTGTTAGTTGATGAATCACATTCTCCACTGGACCTCTAGCAGGAACTCTTCCTTCGATTCCTTCTGGAACATATTTACTTGTATCTCCTTGCTCAGACTGGAAATATCGATCATGTGCACCTTTACTCATTGCACCCACGGAGCCCATTCCTCGATACACCTTGTATGATCTACCTTGGTAAAGAATTGCTTCACCAGGAGCTTCATCTGTTCCTGCAAGGACACTTCCAACCATAACACAATCTGCACCGGCAGCTATCGCTTTAGCAATATCTCCACTAAATTTAATTCCGCCATCAGCAATAACTGGGATATTTGCCTTCTTACATACTGAAACAACATTCTGTACTGCAGTTAATTGAGGAACTCCTACTCCGGATACAATTCTAGTAGTACAGATTGATCCCGGACCGATACCAACTTTAATCGCATTCGCACCAGCTGAGATTAATGCTTCAGCTGCTGCTCCAGTGGCTACGTTACCTGCAATAATCTGGGCATCAGCACCTGCCTGTTCACGAATTTTAGCTACAGTATGTAAGACTCCATGAGAATGGCCATGGGCTGTGTCAACGACTATTACGTCAGCACCCGCACTAAATAGTGCCAAGGCTCTCATAATTCCTTTTTCGCCAGTACCTGTTGCTGCAGCGACTCGTAGCCGACCATGTTGGTCTTTACAGGAATTAGGATTATCACGACTTCTTTGAATATCTCTTACGGTCATCATCCCGGTACATTTTCCATCTGAATCAACAACTAATAATTTTTCAATCCGGTGTTGATGAAGTAATTTCTTTGCATATTCAGGATCTACATGTGGAGGAACTGTCACTAAGTCAGTAGTCATCATTGAAGATACAAGTTGGTTATCATCGTCTACGAATCGAATATCACGATTAGTAATGATTCCAACTAACATATCATTATCATCAATTACTGGTAATCCAGAGAATCCATGCTTATCTTTTAGTCTACGCATTTCTCCAATAGTTGTTTCTGGACTAATTGTAATAGGGTCAAGAACTAATCCTGACTCGAACCTCTTTACAGAATTCACCTTAGATGCCTGTTCTTCAATAGTCATATTACGATGAATTACTCCGATTCCACCGGCTTGAGCCAATGCAATAGCCATACGAGATTCTGTTACTGTATCCATTGCTGCAGATAATATTGGAATGTTAAGAGAAATTGAAGATGTAAGTCTAGTTTTCAACTCTACCTGAGCTGGAAGTACTGCTGATTCAGCAGGTAACAAAAGTACGTCATCAAAGGTCAGAGCCTCTGGTATGCTATCCTGTGCCATTAAAGATGGCCTAGACCATTCGTATTTGAATGGTTCCATAATCTAATAACAAAAATCAATTCAGAAAGATATTCCTTTGATAATAAATTTATTATTTATTTTTACAAAATGTCGTTTTGCTTACCTTCGATTGCAATAATTATCATCGCTGCACCTAATATCACTCTACGATCTAACTGATTCTCAGCAGGTATCTGAATTGTAAGTTTCTGAATTATTGGATTCATTTTTTGTGTAAAAACAATTGATGATTGACCCTGTACATCCATAGAGAATACTTGGGGAAAAGCGAGACTTGCAAATGGAATAAAACGACGTATCAGAGCATTAATCATACTATCTTCTTTAATCTCCCCATAAACTTGATTATCGGAGCCATAGATAGAATAAGAATCTTGGAAAAATGATTTTCTAAAATTACGTCGTATGCCACCTAAACTTTCACCCGTATTTGGATCAGTGAAGTCATAATTTCCAGATAAATCAAAAATATTTCTTGCTTTAATATTTAGAATTTGATTTGATTCTGATTCATCAGAGAAAACTCGAATATCTT
>CAXDMJ010000018.1:0-24149 GCA_963990035.1 uncultured Candidatus Poseidoniales archaeon
AGATTACAAAGAAGTTGTATCTTGTTCTAATTGTACAGACTATCAAGCTAATCGACTAAGAATGAGATATAGAACATCAGAAGGGAACTCTGCTGTTCACACACTTAACTCGACTGCTGTTGCAACTAGTAGGGCATTAGTAGCTATTCTAGAACAATATCAAGTGGAAGATGGAAGAATAATGATTCCAAAGGTATTACAAACATATATGGATGGACAAGAATACCTAAAACCTTTAAATTGATTGAATTTTATCAATTTTAATTGCTTGTCGAACTAATACAGATATGACTATTATTGCGAATATTGCGGCTATAATTGGAGCAATAAGAGCCGCTATAGTCAAAACTATACTAGCTATATTTTCTCCTGAAGCAACAAAAGAATTGCCAAATCCTAAAGTCAATGTTGATGAGAGACCACGTATTACTACTGTAGTTGCCTGAATTATTCCAGCTGATCCACCACCAGCAATTATAGCAAATGACCATTGAATTATTGGATCGCTACCAACTAAAACCATTGAAGTCATTCCGATTCCTGAAAGAACTGCAGCTGGTGAAGCTATTGTGTCAAGGACATTATCTAACCAAGGGACATAGTATGCTCCAAACTCTGCTAAACATGCAATTCCAAGTATTAACACTGCAGCATTACTATCAAATATTGCAAACTCTGTCCCTGAAAGATCAAAACTAACTAATGTATCTGTTCGAACTGCTAAAGAGAGAAGAAAAGGAGGTAAAAAAACTCTGAAACCTGATGCTGATGCTAAACTAATACCCATTAATGCGGCGACTACCGTAGTTCCAACTGCCATAATTATTCTAATTTATGCAACTTAATTAAGTCATTGCCTACATGAGGATACTGACAAAATGACTATTTCATCAAAAATTAGAGATTTTGGAACTATTCACCGATTTCAACAAGATTTTCCCCCATATCAACTCTTTCTCCAGTTTGAAAGTGTACAGCAGTAACTTCTCCGGCTTTTGGTGCCTGAATTCGATGTTCCATCTTCATTGCCTCCATGATCATTAGTGTCTGTCCTTGCCTAACTCTCTGACCGGTTTTAACTAATACATCTAAAATTGTCCCGGGCATTGGAGCACTAAGACTTCCTTCAGACAAAGATGTATCTTTACTACCAGGTTCATGCATATTTACAACATAAATTCTACCCTGAAAATGAATCCACCATTGGTCACCAGAGCGAATAATATGAGCAAAATCTGTCACTCCATCTAATTCAACTAGAACTCTTCCTGATTGCTCATCCTTACTTACAGAGATTTCTGAAAAAGATATTTCATTACCTTCAGATACTAATTTTGAAAGTTTTAATTTACCATCATTATCTGAAAAAGAGGCTTGATGCCTAGGGCCAGAATTACCAATACTCCATTCCATAATATCACCTAAGGAAAAGACCTCGTTAAAATTTTAAATGGATCTCCTGAATGACCACTATATTCATCAATTAAATTATCTGAGTTTTTATTCAATGAATGACGCCCAACTCCTAATCTATTCGATGCAGCTGAAATCGAAATCAGAATAGAATCATCAATTTGAGGTTCTAGAAATTCATCTAAAGAAATATTATCTAAAAAATCAGTAGTTACAAGGCCATTTGAGAAAGCCGGACTACGAGATACTTCACGTAAAAATCCAACATTCGTTGTCACACCTAAGACAATAAATTCAGATAGAGCGGAATCGAGTCTTCTCAAAGCGGCAGATCTGGTTGGTGCATGAACAATTAATTTAGCTAACATCGGATCAAAATCAACTGTAACATCATCTCCCTCTCGAAATCCTGAGTCCATTCTAACACCAGGAGTTGATGGAGGTCTCCACATAGCTAATTTCCCAATCGCTGGAAGAAAACCTTTGCTTACATCTTCTGCATAAATTCTCGCTTCAATTGCATGACCAGTTATTCGAATATCCTGTTGAGATACTCCTAAAGAAAGACCTGCTGCAACTTCAAACTGTTTCTGAACTAAGTCTATACCTGTTATTAATTCTGTAACTGGATGTTCTACCTGTAAGCGAGTATTCATTTCAAGAAAGAAAAATTCACCTTTAGATGTGAGTAAAAACTCAACAGTTCCCGCACCTTCATAATTTACTGCCTCGGCAGCTTTGATTGCTGCAAGACCCATTGCATCACGGATTTCTGGCGTTACAGCAGGTGAGGGAGCCTCTTCTATTACTTTCTGATGACGACGCTGTAGAGAACAGTCTCTTTCATTAAGATGAATCGAATTACCATGTTGGTCGCAAAGAATTTGAATCTCAACATGTCTAGCACCTGTGAGAAGTCTTTCAACATATACAGTACCATCACCAAATGCGGCAGAAGCTTCTCGAGCAGCTGCTTCATATTCTGTCCTAAGCATCTTAGGTTCGTGTACAGCACGCATTCCTTTACCTCCACCACCTGCACTAGCCTTAACCAACAATGGATAGCCGACTCTAGCAGCAGATGATGCTAAAACTCCAAGAGGATTTGTACCGTATTCAATAGCAAGTTCTTCACCTGGAATTATTGGTACTCCTGATTCAATCATTCTTCTTCGTGCAGATATTTTATCGCCCATTGTTTCAATAGCCTCTGCTGAAGGACCTATCCAGACTAAATCTGCTTCTTTTACTGCTCGAGCAAAATCAGCTCTTTCGGATAGAAAGCCATAACCTGGATGGATTGCTTGTGCGCCAGATTCTTTGGCAGCTGATATAATTAATTCCATATTTAGATAAGTTTCCGACAAAGTATCGCCAGGTAGATGAACTGATTGGTCTGCAATTTCAACATGTAATGAATCTTTATCTGGATTAGAATATACTGCAATACCTCTGAGACCTGATTCTTTAGCGGCTCTAAGTACTCTGACCGCGATTTCTCCACGATTTGCAACTAATACCGAATCAAAGGGCTTAGGAGCACTATTCATCCAATCGGGAAACATCATTAAACCTCAATATTCTCATTCAGAAGACCAATTTGGCTTACGATTCTCTAAGAATGAAGAAAGACCTTCCTGTCCTTCTTCAGAACTTCTCATATGACTTGTTTTATCTAACGTCCATTGACGTAATTCTTCATCAGTACCATTCCATCTATCAAAGAATAATGTTAATCTCTTTGCCTCTGAAACTGCCATTGGTCCTGTAGAAATCACCTCAGATATAACATTAGATACTGATTCCAAAAAGTCATCAGAAGACTCTAAAATCAAATTAATTAGCCCTATTCTCATTGCTTCATTAGAATCAATTTTATTAGCCATCATTGATAAACGACGGAAATTTGAACTTCCTACTTTACGATAAACGTAAGGACCGATGACTGCAGGTAATATTCCGAGTTTTGCTTCAGATAAGGCAATTCTTGTACTTTTCTCTGCTATGACGTAATCAAGACAAGAAACAAGGCCCGCTCCACCACCCAATGCAACTCCTTGAATACAACCAATTGTGAAACAAGGGTGTGCCCAAAGACCGTTGAATAATTGATCTAATCGCTCCGAATCTATGCGATTCTCCTCTACTGAACGTGCACCAGCATCACGCATCATATTGATATCAGCTCCTGCACAGAAATGCTTTCCTTCCCCTGTAAGAACTAATATCCTTAGATAATCAGAACCTTCAGAATCTTTTAATGAGGAATTAACTGATACACTTCGAATAGTTGTCCACTTGATAATATTAATTAATTCTGTAATAAGTTGAGTATTAAGTGCATTGAAAACACTACTACGAGTTAAATTTAGTCGAGCAGTATTCCCTTCAATCTTAAGGCTGCATAGTTCAGTATCTGGAAAATTATCACTCATTTTTATAATATTCATTTTATCACCTCACATCCTAAATACGCCATATTTTTGATCTGGCAATGGAGCGTTCAAACTTGCAGAAATACATAATCCAAGAATATCCCTTGTATCTCTTGGATCAATAACACCATCATCCCATAATCTAGCAGTGGAATAGTAGGGAGAACCTTCTGTTTCGTATTTATCAAGAATTGGCTTTCTAAAATTATCAAGTTCATACTCACTCATTGGAGATATATTTTCACGTTCTCTTTGATCTTGTTTAACGGTTGCTAAAACATCTGCAGCTTGGGGGCCACCCATAACTGAAATTCGCGAGTTAGGCCACATAAAAACAAACCTTGGGTCATATGCCCTTCCACACATTCCATAATTTCCAGCACCATGGGAACCTCCAATTATTACTGTGAATTTTGGTACAGGAACACAGGAAACAGCAGTTACTAATTTAGCACCATCTTTTGCTATACCCCCAGATTCTGCATCTCTGCCGACCATGAATCCAGTAATATTCTGTAAAAATACTAGAGGAATTCCGCGTTGCCCACAAAGTTCAACAAAATGAGCACCTTTCAATGAAGACTCAGAGAATAATATTCCGTTATTAGCAACGATACCAACGGGATAGCCATGAATTCTAGCAAATCCACATACGATTGTATTACCATATCTTTGTTTGAACTCATGAAATCTACTACCATCTACAATTCGAGAAATAACTTCTCTAACATCATATGGTGTACGATTATCATCAGGAATTATACCTAATAAATCTTGAATATCATGCTTTGGTTCTTCAGGAATCTCAACATCTAGCCGATGCTTAGGATTAATATTTAGATTTTCAACAACATTACGAACCATACGTAGAGCTTCAGGTTCATCTTCAGCGAAATGATCTGCAACACCAGATTCACGAGTATGCAAATCTGCACCTCCGAGATTTTCAGCTGTAACTTCTTCGCCAGTAGCGGATTTAACTAAAGGAGGGCCTGCTAAGAATATCGTCCCATTTCCTTTGACAATTATTGACTCATCAGACATCGCTGGAATATATGCACCACCAGCAGTACAACTTCCCAACACTGCTGCAACCTGAGCTATACCTTTACTAGATAATATTGCTTGATTTCGAAATATTCTTCCAAAATGATTTTTATCCGGAAATACTTCATCTTGCATAGGTAGGAAGGCTCCTCCACTATCAACAAGATAGACGCACGTCAAGTTATTTTCATCTGCAATTTCTTGAGCACGAATATGTTTCTTAACTGTCATTGGATAGTAAGAACCGCCCTTTACGGTAGCATCATTAGCCACAAATAAGCATTCTTTACCATGTATAACTCCTATTCCTGTAATTATTCCAGCAGAGTGTGCTCGAGAATCATAAAGGCCATTGGCAGCTAAACTAGATAATTCTAGAAAAGGTGTACCAGGGTCACAAATTTCGACAATACGTTCCCTTGCAAGCATTTTACCTCGGCTTCGGTGTCTATCAACATATTTCCCTCCACCACCTTGCTTAACCTCGTCTATTCTACTCTTTAAGTCGTCAATTAGACTCAGATTAAATTCTCTACGGCGAGCGAAATCTTCATCATTTCGGTCGACTCGAGTTGGTAGCCTATCCATATCTCTCAACTCTCCAGAGTGCATTCGAACTTTCAATTGAATGGATTCATATTCATAGAATAGTCTTGTTTCATACACCAAGTGCTGCTCTACCAACATCTCGTAATCCAGGAGCCATACCGACAACCATCATTGCTAATCCAATAAGTAACCGTAGATGCCTTTGCCTATGCTCAAAGTTTGCTATTGAAAAGAAATATAGAATAGTTCCTGCTAGTAGTATTTTGATTAATGTAAAACCAAATGCATTACCAAAAAGTTGAATTATCTTATCGGATAAGACATGTTTTTCGCTATAACCAAGATATTCTAATCCAATAGCCGTCGCTATCCCATCAAGAATTTGACCAGCGACTGCTAGGAATACTACAGGTGAAGCAAATACAGCCTTAGATCTAAATTTCTCCATTAAATCTTTCTCAGGAGATTCAGATTTAAGATATTGATCTTCATTCATTCCTATCGGTAAAACTCCTGACATCATTCCATGTGAACTAAGAATTTCTGCTGATTCTTTACCAAAAGAGTACATTTGCCAACATACTAAAACTGGTGCACCAATAACAAATATCAATGGCCAAAGTGTTAATTCTGATGAATCAACACTTAATGTATAAGAAAAAATAGCTCCTAAAAATATCATTGTCCCACCAAATCCTGTAAGATAAACTGAACGCTGTATGGTGGTGAAGTGATCTAATGAGTCACCCATTATTTGAGGTAAGAAAATTGCTACAATACCAAAAATTACTAGCCATTCTAGTCCAATCATTCCTTGTGTCCCTATAGAAATTGAATGTGCATATAATACAAATTGACATAGAATAAGTACACTCACAATAGAATCAATTATGTCGCCTTCGTCTTCAAGAGAGATTTCTTTATTATGAGAGATTGAATAACCGAAGGCTCCCGAAATTATTACCCAACCTGCTGTTTGGAAATGAACACCAGGGCTAACAAAATATGATGATAAAGCGCTGCTGAACATCTGAGCATCTTCAACTACTTCTCCAGTTGCTGCCCACAAAACGAAAGGAAATAATGCGATAATTGTGGTATCACTCCCGTCAATTCCAAGTTTACGTAACCAAGCAGATAGTGCAATAACAAACATACCGAGAACAATCGCATAAGTTGCGGTATTAACTATATTATAGCCCGAATCACCTGTTGCCTCTCCAGTAATCGGATCTAAATAATACTGATAAATTGAATCTGTTAGGAAATTATCTATACTCATTTCCCCTAACATAATTCCAGAAAAGAGAACAAATCCTATCAAACATAGTAAATTTATTGACCAGCGTTCGTAGTCTTCCATCTCTTCAAGTAGATTAGACATGACTCTCGCAGACAGACTTCTGGCTTAGGTATAACCCATTTATGGTTAGAGAATAAATTACTCTTCTTCATAATTAATTTTTTCATCTTCTGCTAGTTGCATCATATTTTTGATACCATCTGAATCCAAAGGATCGACTTGTGAATTAGTAAAACGTCTCTCTCGACGACGACGTGCATCAGCCAAACTAGGGACTAAGGCCTCGAATGTTGAAGTATCTTCAACTTCTTTTTCTTTGAATGTTTCTAAGCTATAAGTTCGGATTCTTTGACGCTTACGATCTTGTTCTAAACCGAATAGAACTGTCCCATGTTCAGAACCCTGTAAAATACCTTCAATTGCAGGTGTTGCTAAAGCTAAAGATTCTTGGTCACCAATAACTAATACTGTGGAGCCATAAATAGCCATTTCAGTACCTGTTAATTCTTCGATTAGACTTCTTATTCGACCACGTGTCCCAATTAACCTACTTCTCATTCTTCTAGTCTGATTTGGTTGCCTACCAACCCATTCTCGAATATCATACATTCTCAAAAATACCTCGTCTTCAATAAGTTGGACTGCACGCTTTGGAGCTAGTCCTCGACCTATAGCAAATATTACGTCAGGAAGTTTCATTCTAATAACTGGATCTACATTTTCATCTTCAGGCCAAATTACACTAACATCGCCGGAATTTGACTCGATGTGTAATGATGCTTTACAGGCCTTTTCGATCATTTTCCTAGTAGAACCACGCTTTCCAATGAGGACCGCGATACGATCTTTTGGGATTCTAGCCAAGTGCTCCATGATTTCGGGGGGTAGTCATCCTGTTTTAATCCCCGCCTGAAAGAGGAGGTAATATTGGCACAGGATCTTCTAACACTCGGAGCAAACTTTCACCTAAATCTACATTATATCCTTGTCTATTAATCCATTCTACTAATCTTGTAACATCTCTGACAAGAAACTCTTCGGAGTGAGGATGTTGCCTAGTCACACTCTGTCCCACATCTATTACCCAAGGTTCACCTTCTTTCCATAGAATGTTATATTCTGAAAAATCAGCATGTACTAATTCAGCAGTTTGCCAATTAATAGCTACGAATTCTAGTAAATCTTCAAAGACTTCGTATGGTTCATCGATAGTTATGTCTTTTAATCTAGGACTAACACCATCACCTTCTCCTAAATATTCCATTATTAACACATTTTTAAGATTAGAAATAGGTCGAGGGACCCTGAGGCCATGTTTCCTCATTCTCTTAAGATTTCTAAATTCTTTTCTAACCCAAATATTAACTAATTGTCGATGCCTTCTAGAAAGTCCTCCAAATCTAGGGTCTCCATCAATATATTTTGCTAATCCTTTGAATACTGCATTAGTTGTATGGAATATCTTAACTGCGACTGGGCCATGATTTGAAGTTGCATGAAAAACGTGTGCTTCTTTACCTCGAGCAATGGGATAATCTACAGTTTCGATATCTCCCTTCTGCATTAATTTGTATAATGCCATTAATGTTGACTTATCAAAAACTGCATCAAAAACTCGACGATCTACCCAATCATATGTTCCTTTACCCATTACTCCTTGGAGACCATCTTCGATTTCGGAGAACATCCGATTGAATCTCGGTTCCGACAACCATTCATGTTTTTTTTCACCACGCATTAAAGCATCGAGATCGGGTAAATCCCAATCCTCTGAATCTGACATAATTTCACCCAAAGAAAGAGTCAATGTCATCATCATTAGATAGATTATCTGATTCTATTGATTGCTCTTCTTCTATAGTATCTTCTTGAATATTTTCTTCTTCAATAGTATCTTCTTCTATAGTATCTTCTTTCTTTGAAACTTTACTTACGGATGAAATATCTTCTGACATACCAAATAAATCTACAATATCTGGGAGGACACCTTTTCGAGATAAATAGAGTGATTGAGTCTTAGTATATCGCATCACAACATTAGCCTTCGCATCTTGGAAATCCCAAGGTTGAATGACAATTAAATCGCCCTCTCTAACCCACTGACGTCGACGCATTTTACCAGGTATTCTAGCAAGACGGCTATCACCATCTTCACAAACTGCTCTGACTCTTCGACCACCAAGTATTTGATCAGCAATTGCAAACATTTCGTTAATTTTACGCTTAGGTAAAGGCACACGTATTTTATCGCCGCCACCTGATTCTAACCTAGCTAAAAGCTCAGCGTCAACCTTCTCCTCTCTACGAGCCATGCACATCGGTCTAGCGTCACCTATGTGAAGTTGAGCCTTCGAAATCAGTTGGAGATAAAGGAATTTATAGCATCGGCAACCATTTCTAATAATGAATCACTAAGAGGGCCTATACCAACAATTACAGTCAAAAATGCACAAATAACTATTGCTATTCTAAGACTGAATGCATCTTTCATCGGTTTACTATCTTCTGGTTCTTCAAAGAACATTACTAACCCTATCCTAAGATAATAAAACATAGATAAAGCAGAATTCAGAACTATAGCAAATGCCAGCCAAAAGACTGGTTCGACACTAACTAACCAATCAATCACAGAAGAAGCATCAGATGCACCTGTTCCAGCAGATATATTCACTATTCCATTAATCATTAAGAACTTTGAAAGGAAACCAGACAAAGGAGGAACACCGGCTAATGATAACATAAACAAAAACATAGAGCCAGCGACTAATGGATCTCTTCGAGCCAATCCATGAAGATCTTCTAATCGATGACTGCGACCTTCTGTCTCTAGCAGAGAAAGAACAAGGAAAGCTCCAAATTTGAAAATTACTAAAACAGCAAGATGGAATACAATTGCAGTCAATACTAATTTCATAGCTTCTTCTGAAGCTAAACCACTACCAATTGCAGCTAAACCGGCTAACATATAACCTGCATGTGATACACTTGAATAAGCTAATATACGCTTAGGATTACTACTTGTCAAAGCAGCAAGATTACCCCAAGTCATAGTTACTACTGCGATAATTGCGATTGTAGAATACCAAAATGCTTCACCCGATATAGGCATGGTGACATTTATCAAAATACGCATAAGAGCAACAAAACCCATTGCTTTAGATGCCGTTGCGAGTAATCCTGCAACAGGAGAGGAGGCACCGGAATATGCATCAGGAGCTGCGAGATGGAAAGGAGCAGCTCCAACTTTGAAACCAAACGCCACTAACATCAAGCCCACTGCAATACCTGCTAGAGGGTCTACAGTATCAGATTCAATCCATGCTAAGCGGAGTGCATCTAAAGATAGATCACCACTCCATAGATAGAGTAAGGACATGCCATATATTCCAATAGCCGAAGCAACTGAACCAACAATGAAATATTTCATTCCTGCTTCACCACCAACTTTAGTTTCCTTATGGAAAGCAACAAGAATGTAAGAAGAAAGTGATGCTAATTCAATACAAACGAAAAGCATGAAAAGATGTGTCGCCATAGACATTAGACTCATACCAAGTCCAACCATTATCAAGATAATATGGAAATCAACTTGACGACGATTATCAATTAAAGCATTAATCTTCTTTGAAGATAATTTTTCAGAATCATTTTCAGTAGGTGGTTTGACATTTACTCTAGTCGGAAGACGATGAGTTGTAGCAACAGTCGCAAGAATTAACGAGGCAATAAATATCAATGAAAATAAACGACTAAACTCGTTAACTTCCAGAGTGTCACCGACAGACCCGTAAGAGCTTTGCATTAATGCAAAAAAGAAAGCCGCTGAGAATACAATTAGTGACACCTGATTAGGTAACTTTGGATTACTAGTTCGCTTGAATCGATTCCCTCCAATTAATACTGGAATTTTGATACTTGTAAGAGGGACGCGGAAACTTGCATCACCAAAGTTAGGGATGAGTATTATTGCAACAAGACCTGCTAACATTATTAATTCTGGAATTATTAATTCCGCTTCTCCCATATTTATCGGTAAGTTCACGGTTTCACCCCTTCATCAATTATGCTTTCAAGTAATACTTCTTGAATAAATCCAGTAGACCAATCTGACATCATGTCAAAGAATATGAACGGTAGTATACCGAATAAGACCGTAAGAATTCCAAGTATAAACATACTTGTATTTTCATGCCAAGTTATGTCACGAGGTTCCTCACCGTGTAATGACTCAGGAAGAATACCATGATTTGGATCATTTGATTCGAAGATAGTTTTCTGCATAGAATTTAGATAATATACAGCAGTGATAATTAGTGTTAAAGCAGGTAAAAGAACCAACCAACCAAAACTCATCCAGAAGGCGATTAAGATAGCAACTTCTGCTACGAATCCAGCCATCAATGGTAGACCAAGACTTGCCATCCAGCCAAGCATCATATGAGCAGCTAAGTATGGTGAATGATGAGCAATACCCCTCATTGAACCAATTTCTAGAGTATGATAATGATGTTTGAAAGCCCCTGCAACTGCGAATAATAGGGGACTGATTAGTCCGTGAGCAAACATCATGAATAGCGCACCAGCAATACCCAGAGGTTGCATAGTGGCAATCCCTAAGAAAATAAGTCCCATATGAGATACTGACGAATAAGCAACCATTCTCTTGAGATTAGTTTGGCCCATACAAACCCAAGCGCCATAAACTAAGCTAGACATCCCCAGAATTACCAATATTGGAGTAAATACAACTGTAGATTCAGGGAATAAAGAAACTGCTACTCTCAAGAAACCATATGCTCCCATCTTCAACATTACTCCAGCCAATAACATTGAGCCAGCAGTTGGAGCTTGTACGTGAGCATCAGGAAGCCAAGTATGTACAGGTACACTAGGCATCTTAGTGGCAAATCCAATTAGTAAGAGAATCCAGACTAAATGTCTCAATCCTTCAGATTGAATCATACCACTATTCATTTCTAATAGGCTGAAATGATGACCAGTTAATGAACCCGAAACTCCTGCTATATCTCCAGTATGGAAATACATGATTAGAATACCTACAAGCATCACTACGCTAGCTGTAAATGTATAGATGAAAAATTTCATAGATGCATATTTTCTATCATCACCACCCCAAACTAATATCAAAAAGAACATCGGTATCAAAGTCATTTCCCAAAATACGTAGAATACAAATAGATCTAAAGTAACGAAAACTCCTAGTAAAGCACCTTCCATTACTAAGATAAGAGGATGGAATATATGACCTTTCTTAGCATCCCATTCTACTAACATAGACAACGGAATCAGTAAGGCAGTTAACCAAACCATTGGCAAAGATAGTGCATCAACACCAACTATCCATGAAACTCCAATTGAAGAGATCAAAGGAGTAGGCTCTGCATTCATGAGTTTATATTCGCCCATGTTGATATTTAGCCAATCAATACCACCAAAAGTTTCAAACGATAAATATGTTGCAAATACAAATAATCCCATAGAAACACCAAAACTAATATTTCGGGATACTTTACGAAGAGTATCTGCAGAATTACCAGGTAGTAGATTTGGTAATATCAAAAGAAGTAAGCCCACTCCAAGAGGAGTTAGGGTTAGAATTGTCAATGGATCGTTCATATGTTCACCCCCACTAATAGTGCGAAAATACAAAGTGCACCAACGGTAGCCATTAGGATATAATCTCGAGCACTACCTGTTGTAAGTTTACGAATTTGTACAGAACCAAGTACTGATTTAGATTCTACCTGTTTTATAATTCCATCAATTACATTCTTATCAAACCAAGCAGAAAGATCTGCAAGTGGAATGACTGTTCGAGCAATAATACCTTCATACAAATCATCGAAGTATAACCTCTTATCAAGGGCCTCGGCTAGTTGTGATTCTGCAAGCCAAGTTACATCTTGAGAGCCAAATTTACCAGAGAGATTAACTAACCAGCCGACAAAAAGATTTGCACTATGGCCATCCTTAAGTTTCCCACCATGAATTCTGGCAGCCATAATTGGTCCAATTACAAATGAAAGTAAAATTGTGGTCCATCCGACAATACGTAATTTATTATCATCAGGTAAAAATGCATGTTCGAGTTCATGTTGAATCTGTTCAATTAGTGTATGTCCATGTAAAGAAAGATGATGTTCTTGATGGGAAAGGAAATCTACAACACCCAATACTGCTAATGCGAAACCTCCTATAGCTGTGATTAGTGTAAGGATAAGGAGTGGTTCTTTGATCCAAGGAGTTGACTCATGTACATGGTCAATAACATCACTCTTTGGTTCACCTGCAAATGTCATAAACCACATTCTTGACATGTAAAAACCGGTCATTCCAGCAGTAGCAAGTATTAGCAAAGCAGGTCCAAGCATCAGAGGTTCACCATGGAAATATGCTGACCATGTTTCTGCAATTATTCCTTCCTTAGACCAAAAACCACCAATTAATGGAATACCAATAATTGACATAGAACCAAACATCATTGCAGTAGATGTTACGGGCATTTTAGATGCAAGACCTCCCATGTTCCGCATATCTTGAGGATCAAAATCATGATCACCATGATCAGAACCATGGTGTAAATGATCATGTGCATGGTGAACTTCGTGTATTACTGAACCACTAGCCATGAACAACATACCTTTTGCCATAGCATGATTAAACAGATGGAAAAGAGATGCTCCAAGAACAAAATATCCTTCATGATGATAGCCTGTACTCAGGAAATAAAGTGCAGAACCTAAACCAGTAAAAATATATGCTAATTGAGACATTGTAGAGTAAGCTAAGACTTTTTTGATATCATTTTGAACGAAAGCGATAGAGGCTGCCATAAATGCAGTAATACCACCAATCCAAGCTACAATTAAGCCGAAGTCTTCTAATCCGGCCACTCCATGATGGTGAATATCGACAAAAGGCATTAATCTAGCAATTAGATATAGTCCAGCATTAACCATTGTAGCTGCATGAATAAGTGCAGAAACAGGAGTAGGACCTTCCATTGCATCAGGGAGCCATACATGCAACGGGAATTGAGCACTCTTCCCTACTGCACCAATAAATAGCATCATTAAGGCCCAAAATAATTCTCCAGACTCTACTGCCATACCGCCAATCCCAGTTGAGGGATCGTCGAATACTACTGCGAAATCTAATGAACCATAAATATCGTATAAGATTAGAAGTCCTATCATTAAAAATACATCTCCAACTCTAGTTGTTAGAAACGCTTTCTTAGCAGCAGCTGCTGCACTTTCTTTCCAATAATAGAATCCTATCAAGAGGTAAGAACATAGACCCATAATTTCCCAGAAAATAAATAGCCAAAGGAAGTTATCCGCAAGAACCATTCCAAACATACCCAAACTGAAAAGAACGAATTCTGCAAAGAAACGATGATTACTATCCTCATTAATCGGATCAGTAGTCATGTAACCAATTGCAAACCAACAAATTAAGAAACACAAGAAGGTTGCAACAAAGAGAAGCATTAAGGTCAAAGAATCTATCCAAACACCAACGCCTAATATACGATTCTGTGCTATTGTATAATCTGATTGAAGAACATCGAAAGATATCCATTCTAACCAACTGGTAACATCGTTTTGTTCAATATCGGCTTGGCCAATAAGATAGTCATAAACTATCCAAACGGTGGTACTGAGTGAAACTAAAAGTGCAGCAAGACCTAAAATTCCACCTTCTTTCCAAGTATTTTTCCAAGTCTCATTTTTATTGTAAACTTGCCCTGTAATTAGGATGATTGGGAACATGAGAAAAGGTGCAACTACTATTAACCAAGCAAAATCTGTTGGATTTTTTTCAGTTGTCATTGCAATGCATGGGATTATTGCTAAAAATGGCAATAATGGAAGCAGAAGCCTATATTCATTTTTTATTTCACCCATAAAAATTACCTCAGTTCCTCAGAATATTTGCTTCATCAAGAGAGATTGTCTCTTGTGTACTGTATAGAGAAAGACAAATTGCCAAACCTATTGCAACTTCTGCTGCTGCTATTGCTATTGCTATTGCTGTGAATACCCAACCATCAACATCTCCATAATGAGATGCTCCAGCTACGAAATTTAGATTAGCTGCATTCAACATAACTTCGATACACATTAGAACAATGATTGCATTTTTTCTGGTAAATGCACCAAGAAGGCCAATTCCAAAGAGTATTACTCCTAGGCCGGAAATCCAACTAGGATCAATCATAACTCTTCACCGCCCATATCCCAAATTAAATTGATTAATCTTTCATCACGAACAAGGTATGATGCACCAACCATTGCCATAGCAAGAAGAGCTCCTAGAATTACAGTAGCGATAGCCCACTCATCACCATAAAGTGCAAGGGCAAATTCCAAGGTAGAAGGGGCATCGTTCACAGAGGTAGACCACATAGAATGTGACATTACTTCATTTAGCATTACTAATATAAATGCAAAAAGACCTACTTGAGTAAAAGCTGAGAGTGCCCTCATTGTATGTCACCTTCCTGAATCTGACGACGGGTTAACATAACTCCGAATTGAACTACAAGCATTACTGAACCAAGATAAACCAATATCTGTATTGCAGCTAACATTTCTGCAGAAGCCATAATCATTACTCCAGCAACTGCTATGAAAGTAAGCATTAGAGAAAGAAGTGAATGAGCTACACGTCTAGCATAAACACATCCTAATGCTCCAATAATAGCTGCTGAAGAAAGTATTACAAATACTAGTGCTTCAAAGTCGATTGACATTAGATTAAGCCTCCGCTTGAGCTGCAGCTTTAGCAGCTTTAGCAGCTTTCTTCTCACGCTTTACTTTCTCTTTCTGCGCTCTCTTGGCTAACTCCATGTCAACTCTCTCTTGATGAACTGCAGGTAGAAGTCTAGTACGATCTGCATCAAACCAAAGATCTTCTCTTGAATATCCAGACATCCCATCATACTCGTTTGACATAAAGAATGATTCGAAAGGACAAGCTTCAGCACATAAACCACAGAACATGCATCGTCCAATATCTATACGTCCAGATACAATCTCAACTTCAGCTGGTTTGAGAGATAACATTTCAACTGACTCAATACCTGAACCATCTTGCCAGCGAACCGTTGCCTTATCGCCAGTAATATCAATTACTTCTGCGAAATCATATTGTTGAGGAGGCGCAGTATGTTCATGAATTAAATCGAAATCGTTAATTTCATCGAATTCTTCTTTACGTCTAGCAGCCAAACCACCAGATTCAATCTCACTTCCGAGACCGTGCCATTCTTCGCCCTCATCAGTAGTATCAAGGACATTGACACGTGTTTCTGAAGTCATATGAAGACAATCATTTGGACATGCCTTAACACATGCTTTACACGCAGTACAAGTTTCCCAAACAATACCTATTCGGCCATTATAGTTCCCGGGAACAAAGAGCCAAGGCTCCATATCCTCAAGTCTCTCATAAGGATACATGATTGTAACTGGTCTCTCTAAGAATGGGAGAGCCGGAGAAGACTCTCTATCAGCAGAATATATTTGGCCAGAAGAAGGATGGTTGTCCCCTATTCTTTCTAGAGTATATTCATCAGTCAAATTAGTTTGCTGACCATGATAATTATTTTTCAGAAATTTCGCTTTACCAATGTAGGGTACAGTTCTAAGTGCTGTTTTCATAGTTATCCACATTGGCTTAATTACCAAGTTCCTAAAATTTGGCGTCGCATGAGGGTGTCCTGTGTTATAATCCATTATTTCACCTCCTATTCTCTCCTACTCCCAGGATATGCTTTATCCAAGGTTTGAGTATTATATGGTCTCCTTGAGTATTGAAGTGCTTCTTTATCTTCATCTATTGCATAAATGACGAACAAAGTAATTCCAATAACTGTAATCACTGGAGGAGCCCAAATAGGCCAGCTTGTACCAGTCCAAACTTCAAGACGAAGATACATCGCTATTGCTAAATTAACCATTGAAAGTGGTAATAAATATCTCCAACCAAATTCAAGAATCTGATCTGTTCGTATTCTGTGTAATGATGCACGAACCCAAACAAAGAATGCAAATAATAACCATGCTTTCAGTAATACTACTACTAATCCAGGTATAATGGTAAATAATGTTTCAAAGAATCCTCCTAATACTGGAACAGAAGATAAAGAATCTTCAAATGGGAACTCCCAGCCACCAAGGAAAAACATAGCAAATAGAATACAGGCAGCGTATGCACGCATCATTTCTACTGCAAACATTAGACCCCAACGGATTCCTCCATATTCAGTCCACCATCCTTCTACAAGTTCTGCTTCTGCCTCAGGCATATCGAAAGGAATCCTTTCAACTTCGGCAATCATTGTAATTAAGAAAAGAACTGCACCCAAAGGTAGCATAAATAGATTCCAAGTGTCTGAAGTTTCAATTTGGAAATCTACAATTTCTAGAATATTAAAAGACCCACTGATTACCGCTATTGAAAGGACAGTAATTAACAACGGTATTTCATAAGCAGTTAATTGAGCTGCAGAACGCATTCCACCAATCAGAGTATATTTGTTATTAGATGCCCAACCAGCAAAGAATACCCCCAGTGGAGCTATTCCAAAAATTGCCATTAAGAAAAGAAGAGACAAATCTGGGTTAGCTGCCCATATGTGTGGACCAAAGGGGATAAATGCAAAGCACATTATTGTAGTTGCAATGATTATTACTGGAGCTACTTCAAAAACTAATTTATCTGCCTTATCTGGGATTAAATGTTCTTTAGTTGCGAATTTCATGAAGTCTGCTAATGCTTGAAAGAAACCAGGGAATAAAAACCAAATTCCATGATATCCACGATTTCCAACTCTATTTATTGTATGCAGATGGTGATCATTACCAAAAGCAGAATTAAGACTTCGATTAATCATACCAATAGGTACCCCCATTCCCATTGGCAACTTATTCCACCAATCTCCAGCTGTCGATGGCCCTTCACCAATCCATAAACTTCGGAGAGATGTAGTAGCGCCAATTCTATCCATCAAGCGTCCAATAAACTTCCTCTCGATATATGGAACTACCATTAGAGTCAACATCATTGTTGCAAAGACTACAGTACACATTATTGTTGAAATTAAGAATGCTTCCAGAGATGGTTGCATCCCTGCAAATCCTGCTTGAAGGTTAATCTCAGAACCGATAACTATTGGTTCTTCTAAAAACCATCTTGGACGAGTTATTGAAAATTGTAAATCTATATCACTAGATGGTAAGATATCATGAGTTTTATCCATAGACCATCCAACTGATGATTCAGTCCAACCACGAATATCCAACCAATCGCTACTTGCCATATATTCACCTCACCTATCTGTTTCACCAATACAAGGATCAAATGAACCCATAATTGCAGGAATATCTGCTACCTTGTAACCAATCATACATTTTGAAGCATAAGGTATAGTAATGAACATTGGAGAACGAATAGATACACGATAAGGCATCTTACCTCGACCTTCTCCACCTCCTGCTATGTAGAACATTGATTCACCCCGACTATCTTCAAAGTGATGTGAACCGGATGTTCCCTCTGGAGCTCTAGTTGGAGCTTTACCCAAAATTTTTGGATCACCAGGTTCGTGATATGTTTCTGCACCACCTGGGATTTTATCTAAAGCTTGTAAAACTAAATTAGCACTCTGACGCATTTCTTCAACTCGGATACGATATCGATCATAGCAATCTGCACCTTTGATTGAAGATCTTTCAACTGCAGGAGCCCAGTCAAGTTCAGAATAAACAGAATATGGATGAGAGGTGCGTATATCGTGATTTACACCTGCAGCCCTAATATTAGGACCTGAAACTCCGTGATTAATCATTTCTTCAGGCTTTGCATAACCCACACCTTGACTACGGATTAGGAATACTGTAGACTCATCGAAGAGTGCCTCATATTCTTGAATTCTATCAAGGAACAACTTTAGTTTATGTCTTGCTCTTAATGCAAAACCATGAGGTAAATCTCTCTTAACTCCACCAATACGTGGGAAATTATAATGCATTCGAGAACCACCAAGTTCTTGCAATAAATCCATCATCATCTCTCTTTCACGTAGGCACCATACCATTACGCTCAGATTACCAATATCTGGACCATATGCACCTAACCACATTAAGTGACTAGCAATTCTCTGTATCTCAACTGCGATTAATCGAATATATTCAGCACGTTCAGGGACTTCGACACCAAGTAGATCTTCAGCAGCGTAAATATATGCATGCGACCAAGTATTAGCTGAAGCGTAACATAATCTATCACAATATGTAGTAATTTGCGTAAAATCACGTGATTCACAAATTTTTTCTACGCCTCGATGAATATACCCTAAATCAGGTTCAGTATCTACTACTGTTTCTCCATCGACTTTAACTTTCAGAGTCCAAAGACCATGAGTCATTGGATGTTGAGGCCCCATTGAAATCCACATTTCTGCCATTTTCTAACACCTCACTTTACCCTACTAGAATCAACTGGCTTACGCTTAAATCCTTGAGCATCATCATACATTTCTTGGAACCCATGATATCGTAATTTATGTTGTTTCTGTAATGGGTGGAATCCTACAGGAGATTCATGAGGATTTAGCACTCGACGCATTCCTATATGCCCTTCAAAGTCAATACCTACTAAATCCCATGTCTCTTTCTCATTCCAATCTGCACCGACCCAAATATCTTGTACAGTAGCCACTGAAGGAGTCCTAGTATCTTGAATATTAACACTAATTTGGATTTCTAGAGGGACTTCTTTTCCTTTCACTTTGGAATAATCTACAATATTTGGAATTACTAAACCATCTACAATAATAGGATCTTGAATTCCAGTCCTTAGGAAGTGATAAACTACTTCCCATGTTTTATCATTAGACTCTGGCCAATGAATACCTGTAATCATTGAACAATGATCAACTTCGTGTATATCCTTTAATTCTTCAGCAACTGCTCTCCAGTTTTCTGGAGTGACCAATGCATTGACAATTGGCCTATTTTGAGTTCCGCTGGTACGGAGATCAACTGACGATTCGACTCCTTCCATTTTATTCAGTGCATCAACTAACTTCTCAGCCGCCGCTTGTTGTACTTTTTCTGAAACAACTACCATAAAAATCCCTCAAATATCTCCAACAATAATTGGTGCTTCACTTTCTAATCTAGAATGACTTGGCATTGCTCCGATTCTAATGATTTTCTCCCTTAATTTCCCAAATCCATCAATTAAGGCCTCAGGACGAGGAGGGCATCCTGGAATGTAGACATCTACTGGAATTACAGTATCGACTCCTTCCAGAATATTATATGATTGGAAATAAGGACCACCAGAAATTGCGCATTCACCCATTGCAATGCACCACTTTGGCTCTGGCATCTGCTCCCATAAACGTACGATTGGATCTGCGAATTTTTTACTAATAGGGCCATTAACTAAAAGAACATCACATTGTCTTGGGCTAGAACGGAAGAAAACTCCAAAACGTTCAGCATCGAAACGACTTGCTCCTGCTGCAGCCATCTCTAAAGCACAGCACTTAATTCCTAAATGTAAAGGGAATAATGATTTTCTTTGACCCCAGTTAAATAAACGTCCCGCTAATACACCAATTACATCTTTTAGACGACTTGCTTTCAAAGCTTCATCAGTTACATCGCCAACAGTATCAACTAACAATCGACTGCTAAACATAGAATAATTCTGTCCATCATCTGCCATATATCCACCTCAAATGTATATTCTCCCTCTCTTACGGAAAACATGCCAAACACCAAGACTCATCAGAGCTATGAATATTGACATAGTTGTTAGTGCGCCCATAATTTCTGCTCGGGAAATTACATCACTTTCTTGAATAGAGATGATTCCACCAAAGGCTAAAAACATGAAAGCTATATCAAAAACTAAGAAAATAATAGCATACCAATAATATTGGAAATGGAAATTGATATCAGCATCCCCAATAGGAGCAGAACCACATTCATATGTGCTCCGACGACGAACATAAAGTGATTGATCTACTTCGTAACCCGGAAGTAACCAAGAACGAGTTTTAGTAGGATCATTCGGATCTACAACTGGTCTTAGGAGTCTCGAAGCTATGAAACTTCCAACAGGAAAACCGATACCAACTAATGTCATAACGGCCAATGCGAGATATGCTTCAGAGACTGATGTCAAGGCGGTCACAACCCGGTCCCTGAGGGACCGTCAGACCCGCCCACTAAAATTAGGGCAATAAGTGTAACCTAACACTGAGTTTCAACTTGGTAGTTAAGGCTTAGATTCAAGTTCGAGTGCCTGAAGAATTCTCCGACTCTCATTACGAGACCTGACAACTAAGATTATGACGAGCAGTGCCCCGATTAATATTGCAACCCAGCCTATTATTTGTATAACTTCATCAGAAAGAAAAGAAAATCCTACAGAGATTTCTGCTGTAACCGAGAGGTCTAATGGTTGACCTGCCACTGGCAGTCCTTTAGGCATCACTATAATCGTAAAATCATAAGTATCATCTTGAAATAAATCATTAGGAGGAGTCACTCTTATTTCCACCTCTCTTGTTTCACCTGGAGCGAGTTTGAATTCATCATCAACAGCGTTAATTGACCAAAACCTAAGTGGCTCAGAAGAGTCTACTACAACTGTTTCTTCAACATTACCATGATTTGTAACGTAAATAGTAAAAATCGCTTTTTCAGGATAATTCACTGTCTGAGATGTTGCTTCCTCGATGATAAACCTGAGATCATGTATAGTAATGACATCAATTAAAAGATCTACAGATGTACTTTCTATTGCATTTAATTCAGAAGCCGCTGATACTTTAATTAATCCAGATGCCCCACTTTGAATACCTTCTAATACTTCGAAATCAAGAGTAATTAGGACTCGGTTTTCAGGACCTACATCAACATGGAATGGTTCGCTTGTATCCACGCCATTAACAGTAAGAGTCCTAAGTACAGTTGATTCCATCCCATTAACCGTAATTACTGCATTGTCTCCATTCGGGAAATCCCCTATATTTTCAACCCAAAAAGATACACTTCCTGTACCTCCAGGGGGCAATTTCACTTGAAGCTCAGATGGAATATCTCCTGGTTCAGCAGGAGTGATACTCATACCATAATTGAAATTAGAAACTTCAATATTGAATACATGTGATGAAGAAACACTAGTACCAAAAATAGTAATTACTGCAGAAACTGAAGCTCTATCCCCATTCTCTTCACCCTCTATTGTAACATCGAGATAGACTCTCTTGGTAACTCCAGAATCAATACTTATTTGAGTTATTTCTACACCTTGATTATTCGAATATGAAGCATCCCAAAGTGGACTATTACAACCAGTAACATCATTTGGATCACAGGCTTGAAGTTTGAAATTATCGTCAATATTACCAGTATTAGTTATATCGATAGGATATCTAACTACCTGGTTAGATTTACCTTTTTGTGAATCAGAAATTATAGAGGTATCCAAATCATGTACTTGAGCTACTGAAACTGAAAGTGTTTTTGTTGCATAGGGAGTAGATCCACCTCCATGCCCGACATTGAAAGTAATACTATCTGACCCTGCAGACGCCCCTTCTGGAACTAAAACGTCAATCGTAACACTTCCTTGATTATTACCAGACTGCGAACTTGGAAGAGTGACGGAAGATTGAGAAAACGAAACTTGCCATCCAGTAGGGACATTTGCTGCATTAATTTGAATAGTATCAACACCATTTCCTCTATTTGTAATTGTCATAGTTACTGATTTCGAAGTACCTGGTTCGACGTTTGATAATGAAGACTGACTTAATGAAGCCGAGGCATCATAAGCTTGTCCTACATTCAAAGTCAGTATTTTTTCACAACCAATTTCAGTACCTGAACGACCTTGGATTTTTATTGGAACTTGAGTACTTGCTTCAACTGAATCATCGGGTGTAACCTGAAATTCGAAAGTATGCTGGTCGTCAGCAGTATTTTTTTCGCCAAGGAAAGCATTTGATGGACTCGAAAATTCAACCCAATCAGATACATCAAAATCATCAGCAGTAGCCTTAGCAGCAACTGTCCATTCAGTATTACCTATATTTTCAACAGTGAATCTGTTTGTACCTGTTTCTCCGGGATTAAGATTCATGGAAGTAAATTGGAGAGACGGATCACATTCTCTTACTTCAGGAATATTAACTGTCAATGTTAAATTATCCTCAGCAGGATCTGCTGCATTAGGATCATTAGAAACTGTTGCTTTGATAATGAAACAATGAATCCCTGCCTCAGTTGATGAACCATCCGGTAAATCTACTGTTACATCGACAGTCGTGGAGTCTCCAGATTCTAATTGGACAGTAGTTGGATTAACTGAAGCATCTAAATCATCAGATTCACAATCATTATCTGAAGTCATTTCAAGCTGAATATTTTCTTGTTGTTCACCAGTATTTTCAACATCTACTTCCCAAACAATTTCATCATCTTCACCATCATAGGTAACCGTTTGTTCATCAACTGTCAAAGTTACAGAATATAATCCACCATCTCCAGCAGTAGTTGTAACTTTAACATCATCAGTTTTTGGTTGCCCAGGAGTTGTTCCTGTTGCAGTTACAGTAACTGTAGTTTCACATTCACCACTGGCTTGTTCGTTAACCGAAACTGTCAGAAGTACAGTTTCACTAGAACCTGCCTCTATTGTTCCACTAACTTGCTCTACGTTTGAAGTAAAGCCATTACAATCTGCAGCATTAGCTGTAGATAATGAAACTGTTATGTCGTCATCCCCAGTATTAGTAACAGTAATATCGTATTCCGCAGGATTATCAGAGTCTGCTTCTTGAGAACTCGGAGAAGCTGATATTGCCACATCTACTGCTGCTGCTGCAGATGGTGAAATCAAAGAAAGTAAAAGCAAAATAAGGACCAAACGTGCGGAATCCGCTCTCTTCATGGTTAACCCGGAACAATCTTCCCTCTAAGGGCTTCGCGCTTGACGTGCACTGATATGCATATATTTTCACACTTCAGTTAGCTGGTCTATTCCGGCATCACAGTGCAAACAATTGCCTTTTTCGGTTATACTGCAACCTTGTACTTGCCCATCCATATGATATCTGGCACCACATTCTAAACATGCCCAAGCTTGACCAGTCACTACATCCTCACTACATATCCAACAAGGAATTCCACTGGATTCTTCTGGATCAGTATGGGAAGAGGTATTTTGAATTACTTTTTCAGGTATCAATTGACTAATATTTCCACCTCGACGTAGATAGATAGTCATTCCTAATATACCTATAAGACTGTCTCTTATACACATCTCCGAGCCCACGAGACAGGCAGAAA
>CAXDMJ010000019.1:0-23774 GCA_963990035.1 uncultured Candidatus Poseidoniales archaeon
ATTGGTACTACGTCAATAACTTGGCATTTTCAAATCTTTAATCAAAACGAAATATTATGCTGGAGTTCAACACAAACTACAGTATGTACAAGTATGGACTCAATATTGGAGAAAATAATAGTTCCCGATTGGATTCGAAAAGGATTATCTCGAATAGTCTCAGAGTAGGCAATTTGCTTATTCTTTAGGCCATTTTTTTGATAAGACTGCTCGAAGCTCATCATTCATCCGAGCATCCCACCAGTTAGCATCTCTCCAAATTGCATATCTTCCTCTTATTCCTCGTAAATCTGCACGATCGAGCTTAGATCCTTGAAAATTTGATAGATTCATTCTTGCTTTAAGAAAAATTGCATCTCGCATATCAGCATGGTCAAACGCTGCCTTCATTAGATTAGCACCTTTGAATGAAGCCTTTCTCAGATCGGCACCTGAGAGGTCAGCTCCTTCGAGATCAGCGCCATCAAATACTGTTCTTCTTAAATCGGCTCCAGATAAATCAATACCACGTAAATCTTCACCTATATGTGAAGTATACGACCAGTCTTTCTTCTCTTCTTCTTTTTCAGACACGAGATAGTCTCTCCAAATAATTACGCCCAGCATCAGTTAATACAACATATCTATTTTTCTTTGGCATTCCTTTTGGATACTCTAAAAACGGCTCTTGTTTCTTTCCTGAGATGCCACCTTCCAACATTCTGTTAATATATAGGGATAGATTCCATTTTTCTACGTCATTTTCTTCCCATTTTCCTGATTGTGAAACTAAAATTTTCAATTCTCTCGGAGGAGTATTAGTCTCTTTTTCTACAAATCTAAGATAATGTATTGCAGCTAAAATCACATCTCCTGTTTTCTCAATTCCACAAGAATCCAATACTCTCCTAAACGCTGATCCGCGTTCAGGTATTCCGCTTTGAATAGCTCTTTGGGCAGCCGTTTCTACAGCTAATTCTCTAGCATTTCTAATAGCAGAAAGATTTGCTGCCCAAGACCCATCTTCTTTAATTTTTAACCAACCATCATTAACTTCTTTCGCTGAACCTGTTAAATCAATAATATCGGAGCCTACTTTGATATAAATACGTCCCATTTCTGAATTGTCATCTTGACTCATATTGTATCCGAGGATGCCTATTTAGTTAAATCCTAGTGTCATTTTTTAACAAATAGTGATTTTATAACTGTGAGATTTAAGATAACTAACTAACTGCGCTATACGATGAGTAACGGCAATAGCACAGGTTACCCATTGGTTTTGCATGCGGAAGCAGACCCTAGCCGTCTGGGTGGAACTGCTATTTGTGGGTTTTCCACTGTAGGCTCGGTCGGAGTAATTGCGACATCTCATTTGATTTCAGCACTTGAATTAGATGTAATGGGGACTGTACTTCATCCTCAGTTTCCCGCTATAGCATTAATTCATGATTCTGTCCCAAAGCATCCAGTTCGTGTCTATCAAGGTGATGGATTGGGTATATTTACCTCAGAAATTCAATTTCCTAATGAAAAGGATATTTATTTCGGTGAAACAGTTCTTGAATGGTTTACAAAGGGGGGTTTTGATCGTTTAATTGTAATTGATGGCGTGATCAGTAAAGAATTAGGGCTCAAAGAAGAAGGTGAACTATGGGGGGTTTCTTCTACAAAAGAAGGACGAGAACAATTAGATAAAGCAGGTATCCGACGTATTCAACAGGGGATAGTTTCAGGTATCGCAGGTTATTTAATCGCCGAAGGAGAACGTCGCGGCTTGGAAGTGTCAGCTCTTTTAGCAGAATGTAATCCTATGTATCCTGATGCTAGGGCAGCATTAATTGCAGTTGAGGGAGTTAGCGAATTAATAGATAGAGAAATTCCTATTCAAGAATTATTGAATGATGCTAGAAATATCGAAGAACGTGTAAGAGAAGCATTCAATCGTGCCCAAAAAACAGCTCTTCCAGCCCCAAGTGATGATGATGACGACGAAGTGCAAATGATATTCTAGCTAATAGAAGGGATTTGTTCCTGCAGCATGATCAGTAGTATCAATAATTTCAGAGATTCCAGCTACGTTATCTGTAATCATAACTTCAACACCCTGTTTTAATGTCACATCTACCATCCCACATCCTTGACATCCTCCACCAAAAGCAATGTATGCCTTACCATCATCTACTCCTAACAAATCTACATGTCCTCCATGGGAAGCAACTGCAGGATTTACGTGTTCAGCAATTACATCAGCTACGCTTTGAGACAAATCATCAATCCATAGTGGGTTAGGATTATCAAATGCAAATCCACCACCCATCAAAGTCTCTTTGTAATCTAAAGTAGTTCCATTGATATATTGAATACTTTTTTCTGCTATTAATACCGAAAGTCCATTTGACTCAGTTTTCAAGTCGCCTTCTTGGGCATCTTCAAGAGATACTAATTGTAAATCATAATTGAAACCTTTAGCTCCTCTCCCTACAATCTCGATGCGAACAGATAGGTTAGAATCTTCGCCCTGAGAGATATATTGATTCAACATCTCTTGAGCTTTCTCTGTAATCTCCAGCATGTTACTCAATGTAGTGCAATAGGTGCCCTTTATTCAACCTGTCCTCAAACAGGCAAGACTCATGACTCTTGTTCTTTACGCAGCATCGTGTCTGTCACAGATGTCCGCGACCAATTTGGTAGACCTCTGAAGGATTTACGAATTTCAGTAACTGATCGTTGTAACTTTCGATGTAGATATTGTATGCCACGAGAAAGATTCAATGACGATCATGCATTTTTACCCAAAAGGGCTTTCCTCTCTTTTGAAGAGATTGAAAAAGTAGTTCGCTCCTGTATGTCGTTAGGTTTAGAGAAAGTCCGAATTACAGGAGGAGAGCCTCTTCTTAGAAAGAATTTACCAGAATTAATTGAAAATTTATCCAAATTAAATATTGATATTGCATTAACTACTAATGCATCACTACTGAAAAAAAATGCAAAAGCACTTCATGCCGCTGGATTAAACCGTGTTACTATAAGTTTGGATGCATTAGATCCAGATTTACATAAGAAAATGTCAGATAGTAATATACCTGTTGAATCAATATTAGAGGGTATTGAGGAAGCAGTTAGGGTAGGGCTTTCTCCAGTAAAAATTAATTGCGTAGTTCAAAAAGGAATTAATGAAGAAGAAGTTAGTAAATTAGTACATTATTTTAGAGGTACGGGAATAATCGTTCGATTCATCGAATACATGGACGTTGGTCGTACTAATGGTTGGCAATTAGGGCATGTCGTCCCAACTGAAAATATCCTCCATCATTTACAAAAAGAATTTGATTTAATCCCTGTCAAGCCTACTAATAGTAGTGATGTTGCAGTCCGATGGGCACATAGCGATGGATCCGGTGAAATAGGTTTTATTTCATCAGTAACAGCACCTTTCTGTGGCGATTGTGTTAGAGCCAGATTATCCGCTGATGGTCGCTTAGTGACTTGTTTATTTGCATCTGGTGGTCATGATATCCGTGCACTAATTCATAATGGCACCGACGAAGTAGGTCTACAGAAAGCTATTGCTGCAATATGGAATTTGAGAAAAGACAGGTACAGTGAAATGCGCTCTGAGGAAACTGCTGCATTACCTCGAATCGAAATGTCCTATATTGGTGGTTGAGATTGATTCAGGCATTCTACGATGATATCCCAAGGCGCATTAGTTCTAAATGAGGGTTTAGAATAGTGTGATCTTGCTGCTTTAAATCCCTTTTCTTCGATTAAATCTATCATTTTATTTGGACTAGGGGGAGAACCTTTATTCAGCCAACTGGCTAAATCATCTGTTAAAATCAGTCTCCCTTCAGCTATCACTCTCGCTTCTTGTTCTATATATCTAATACTACGAAGAATTTTTCGTTTTTCTAATTCAAAATCTCTTTCCGTCCATGATAATAAATTATCTTTTTCATATTTCTTAGTGCACATAGATATTGCTCTTTCGTCTGTAAAACTAGCCATTACTTCTGAATCTCCAATTGGTCCAATCCATAAAGGGCCAGAAATACGTTTATCTGTTCTACTTACTGGATATGAAAGAGGCAAGAAACAATGCATGGGGAGGCATTCCATAGAGCTGGATGGTGTAAGTTTAGCATCTATCGAGGCTGTAAATTCTTCTTTATTTGGAGCAGAAACTCTCCATCCTAAGTTTTCTTCCAATTTATTTGAGATTTCTATTGATTTCCTCACTTTCAAAGAAACTCTAAGATGGTGAGAGTCCCAAATAGATAATATTGGTTGAATACATCTATCATGTCTTGCTGCATTTCTTGCAATACATGCTAATAAAACTCTCATTCCTGAATCATGCGCTAAACCGTCAGTATTTACTCTAGCGCCATATCTTCTCAGTAAGGCTGTTCTAGATGACCCAGTCAAAGCAGCAGTATCCGTAGCACTTACTTCTAAAATTGCCTTTTTTGCTAGGGATTGAATTGCAGTATCTAAGAATGGCATAGGGGAGCCAAATGGGTCTACGTCTACCCAATGCCAACCTTGGTCTAGTATTGCGGTTCGCAAATCACCTTGACGAGGTTTTAGTATTCCTTTCCCATGATTTGGCGGATATTGCCCATGATTCTTCATTGCCCAGTCCAATGAATTTTCATTTAAGTCACAAATAGTTATTCTCAGTCTTTCAGCAGTATGACTGGGCAACTCATTCAACCACCTTCTTGCTCTCAACCCACTTGCAGCCAAACCATCAATCGCATAAATTTCAGAATCTCCTAAATATCCTGAATCAATAATATGTTTCATTAAAATTACACTTCTTGTTCTTGATCCAGCCATTGCCGAATTATAGAATACTTTTTCAAAATCTTTTGATGCTGGCCCTAGACTATTGTCCAAAACTTGGTCAGTTAGGCAGATTACAGTTGCGCCTTCTAGGTTTATCAAACCCTCATTCACTTCAAATCATTACTCCGATTAATAATGCTCAAATATAATTTCTGGATTTCCATGTGTCACTTTCCTGCCTTCATTATGTACAAAACCAATTCGTTGGCAACCAGGTAATCTTTCATTAAGCCAATCCTCTACAGATTCAGCAATTTCTTTACTTACTGCTATCATCATCCCAGTTCCCATATTGAAAGTCCGATGCATTTCTTTATTATTTACTAAACCTTGCTCAGCAAGCCATTGAAATTCAGGTAATATGGGTAAAGGGTTATCGATATGCCAACCAAGTTGGTCGTGTAATCTCAGAAGGTTAGACAAACCTCCTCCTGTTATATGTGCCATAGCCTTTAGGTCCTTAATTTTGCAAGGACCAGTGCCATCTCTGCAATCTTTGATTAGATTAATTAGTGGATCAACATATATTCTAGTTGGATTAAGTAGTACTTCACCTAAAGTAATCTCACCTACTTCGAATCGTTCGATTATTCTATTAGGATGTTTAGTATTAAATGGAGCAGTATCTGTCAATAACTTCCCTGCTCGTTTTACTATAGCCCTCACAAGGGTATAGCCATTGGAATGAATGCCACTGCTAGGTAAACCAATAATTACATCACCCTCTAGTAAATTCTCACCAGTTATTGCTTCTCCTTTAGGGAACCAACCCAAGGCTGTACCTGAGAGGTCAAGTTCTGTTACAATACCTGGTAATGTTGCAGTTTCTCCACCAGCTAAAGTTATCCTTGCTCTTTTGCATGCTTCTGCTAGAGATGCTCCAAGTATTGCATGAGTCTCTGGATCTGTTTTAGGTACTGCAATATAATCAACAAAAGCAATTGGTTCCGCTCCTACACATAGTAAGTCATTAACATTCATAGCGACACAATCAATCCCAACGCCTTGATATTTACGAAGTTCATTAGCTATCATTAACTTTGATCCAACTCCATCAGTTGCTAATGCCAACCTGTAATCTCCAAATTCTATAATTCCCCCAAAACCCCCAGGGAGTGGTACTGGTGCTCCAAAATCCCCACTCTTTCTAACGGATGCAGAAAGAGCGCCTACTAGGCTAGCAACTGCAACACCCTCTGCATCTATGTCGACTCCTGATGAAGCGTAGTCCAAAGGGGTGTCATCCATATGCCTGCGACCAATAACTACTGCATGAATTGCTCTGTCTGATATTTTCTTTTAATCCGCCTAGACTTTATCTTAATTTTTATTTCATAGTTGAATATAGTAAATATACCTAAAAAGACACATTTGGGTACAACACTAAGAGACTCTATAACTGTTATACGTTGTCGAAGACCTTACCGGAACGTGAGTATCCTATGAATAACAAAAAAATAATTGCAATGATGATGACCCTAAGTATGCTAGCAGCAGCCTTTGCTGGATGCTTAGGCGGAGATGACGACGAACCAGTAGAAGAATGGTCACTGACACCTGCAGATGATGTAAGTGCAGATTTCATTACTTCTGACTGGACCCCGATTATCCCCAACTTGAACGCCGGAGAGATGTGTGATGCAATCCTTTCCTCCATGACCAAAACAGCTGACAGAGAAGTCATTGTTGATTTCACCCGCGGTTACTATACTAGTAGCCAAGGTGTAATTGGTTCAGCGGATGCTACTGCTATCAACGATCCAGTTGATATGAATGTAGATGGTACTGTGGTTGCAGTACAGACTGGAACAACTTCAGATCTTTGGGCAAATGAGAATTTACCTCTTGCAACAATTCTAGCATACGAAGACTTCCCTCAAGTAACTGCAGCAATTAGTAATGGTGAAGCACACTATGCTTTGGGCGATTCACCAGTACTAGCATTGTCTGGCGATTTAATGGTTACTTTCTCAGATGAGACTTTTGGTATGGCTGTAGCAGATGGCAATTCAGAACTTCTTGACGCATTGAATGTAGCAATTACAGCAGTAATTGATTCTGGCGAGTATGACCTAATCTTCGGAGCTTCTTTCGATGGTATGGTTGTATTAACTGATGATACAGACTCTTCAACAGCAACTGCATACCCTATGGCAACAGAAGGTAGCAGACTAACACATGTTCTAGAATCTGGTAGTCTAAGGTTTTGTTCAGATACAACTTACCCTCCATTCGAGAGTCTTGATGCAGACGGTACAGTAGTAGGTTTCAGTGCAGATCTTGGTAACGCAGTTGCCGATGAGATTGCAGCACACTATATGATGGCTGCAAATCCAGTATTCGTAGCTCCTGTAGTAGAAGATGTTACAATTAAGATTGGATTCCTTAATGATGCAACTGGGCCTATCTCAGTATATGCTGGAGGATTCACTTTTTCAGCAGCAGCAGCAGCATCAACTCTAACTGCAGCAAATGATGGATATACTTTTGAAATTGTAGAAGCAGATTCAGCATGTGATGGACAAGCAGCAGCAACAGCAGCTCAATCATTAGTTGACGCTGGAGTAGTAGCAGTAGCTGGAGCAGCATGCTCCGGTGCATCAATGGGTGCTAACGCAGTACTTACAGCAGCAGGAATTCCAATGGTTTCCTATGCAAGTACTAGCCCTGCATTATCTGATTCAGTAGCACACCCTGACTTCTTCCGTATTGTTCCTAGTGACGCTATTCAAGGCGATGCTATGGCTGACATGGTTGCAGCAAGTGGTGTAACTAACCCTGCATTAGTCCACATGACTAACGCATACGGAGCAGGTCTGGCAGATTCATTCGAGTCATTCTGGCTAGATATGGGCATGTCACTTTGCTTAAAGGCAGGATATGAAGATACATCTACTGATTTCTCAGCAGCTGTACAAGCAGTAATGGATGCGGGTTGCGATTCAGCAGTCTTAGTATCTTACTCTACTGATGGTGCAATGATTATCGAGACTATGGCAGTAATGGGTGCAGCAATTCCTGTATTCGGTGCTGATGGAATAGCAGGCGAGTCCGCTCTGCAAGATTATACTAATCCAGCAGCAGCAAATGGAGTTCAAGTAACAATGCCTAGAGCAGCAGAAGCAGGATCAGGAGATTTCGCGGCTACTTGTGCAGCAGATGCTGTATGTAGCTCAGGAATCTATACTGCTGAAGCATTTGACGCAGTAATGATGATCGGTGAAGCAGCTATGCATGACGATGGAGCAGATATGTCTTCTCATCTAAATATGGTTGGTACGGATTACGCTGGAGCAAGTGGTGTACACAACTTCATGGCTAATGGTGACGTTTCAGGAAGTGGATACGATGTATGTTCTTTCAATCACGTACCTACATATGGAGATTACTTCAACTGCAACATGATGTGGACTGCTACAGATGGTTTGTCTGCAGCACCATTTATGGGAGCTACTGTAAAGATCGGTTTCCTTAATGATGCAACAGGACCTATTGCAGTATATGCAATGGGCTTCGTAGCAGCATCTCAAATCGCTGTTGGTATGGCTAACACAATCGGTTGGAACAGTATGGTTCAATTCGAGATAGTTTATGCTGACTCAGGTTGTGATGGAACTATGGGAGCATCTGCAGCTCAATCACTAGTTGATGCTGGTGTTGTAGGAGTAGTTGGAGCAGCTTGCTCTGGTGCTTCAATGGCAGCTAATGCAGTACTTTCAGCAGCAGGAATCCCTCAGATTTCCTATGCAAGTACTAGCCCAGCACTATCGGATGCAACAGCTTACCCTGATTTCTTCCGTGTAGTACCAAGCGATGCATTGCAAGGTCAAGCACTTAGTGCAGTAGTACAAGCAGATATGCCAACAGATGGAACAGTTGGATTAGTTCATATGACTAACGCATATGGATCTGGTCTTGCAGATTCATTCACTGCTGATTTCACAGCAGCTGGTCATACGCTATGTACAACTATTGGATATGAAGAAACAACAACTGATTTCTCAGCAGCTGTTCAAGCAATGAGTGACAGTGGCTGTACTTCAGCAGTATTAGTATCATATGCAGCAGATGGTGGAATGATTATCGATGAGATGGCTTCACAAGGCTGGTCTGGCCAAGTATATGGTGGAGATGGAATTGCTGAAGAAGGTCTAGCAGCAGATACAAGTGCTAGCGTTGATGGCATAATTGCTACCAAGCCAGCATCTGGAACAATGGGTACTGTAGGATATGTATTCGCTAACCTATGTGGTCAATCTACTGACTGTGCTGGTGGTATTTATACCGCTGAAGCATTCGATGGAGTTGTTATAATGGCATTAGCTGCATTCGCGCAAATGGCATCACCTTCAGCTACATTATCCCAAGTAATCATGGCTACTGGTCAAGGATTAGAAGGAGCGAGTGGAACAATCTCTTTCCTTGCTAACGGAGACAGCCCTGGTGCAGGATACTGTGTAGGTGACTTCACAGAAGATGTTGATGGCAACGTTGCCTTCACTTGCAACCGTAGCTGGGATCCAGCAAACGGAATGTCTTGATTAATCATTTAGATTAAACAGGCTACGTAAAGCAGTGTGGCGGGATTTCCCGCCACGCTGCCCTTTTTTTTTTAAATTTCAAAATTATGATTTAGTGTGTGTGTAGTTAATGCTCCAGCAGATACGTGAAAATTATAATCAACTTTCAACACTTCATCAAAGGTCAATTATTGCCTTAGTAATGTTCTTTGATTCTCTATTTCTGGGGTTATCTTATGGCAATGGATCTCTCAATCTCCTCGATATCATTCTTTTCGATAAATTACCTACTGATTTAATTTGGTTATTACAATTATTAGAATCAATATCTGCAGGATTTTTGGTAGTGAAAATTTTCTTCGACAACCTTCAAAAAGGTCGGATTAAAACTTTTGCGATGTTAATTTCACCACTATTTATGTTGGGTGTAGTTTTTATTACATTAGAAGCATTACTCCAAGGTCTCGATACACGGGCGACTATAACATTAGATCTAATTTCTATCAGTACTGGAACTCTCACATGGGCCTCCACTTATCTTGCAATTGCTATTGGATTAACTCTAACCTATAAAGTTCAAAGATATGGCAATTTCGCACAATCTGAGTTCTTTATGATTGGTATGTACTTAGCAATGATAATGATTTGGAGCGATTATTTTGTTCCTTTGTATGATGCACCTAAAGATGGTATCTTAACTTGGTCATTATTATGTTGGTCTCTTCTTGCGGCTTTTATCTTAACAGGTTTTGCTGGAATAATTATAGATAGACTCGTTTACAGAGGTTTTCGCGAAGATAAAGCCTCACCTCAAGTTATGATGATAGCATCTTTAGGTGTTGCATTAATTCTTCGAGCATTGACATATTTACGATTTGGTGCAGGGAGGAATATGTTTGAACCAGACTCAGATTGGCGAATGCCAACTATGAGATGGGAACTTCCAACGACTAAATTTCGTTTTAATCTTGGAGATAGAACACAAGGAATTGGTCCAGCAGAACCATTTTGGGATGCTAATGGAAATGGTGTTTATGATGTAGGGACTAATGGTTTATTCGAATCTTTTATTGATTTAGACGGAGATAATAGATATGATGCAGCTACAAGTTACAATAATTATAATTGTGAGCAGACTGGAATTGATGAAACAGGTGAACCAATTTTATCAAGAATTGTTAGTGAAGTGTCTAAGCCCTTTTTTGAAATGTATGATACCAATGTAGATTGTGTAACTGCTGCAACTACAAATTATGCATATTACAAAGGTGTGGTTCCAGCAGTTATTTTTTCTTCTGTTGCACTTCTTCTTTTATTACTAACAAAAACTAGGCTTGGAAGAAAAATGCGAGCAGTTGCAGATAATCCTGAACTTGCAGCTAGTAGTGGTATCAACGTGGAGCGTGTACAATTAACTAGTGCATTCTTATCTGCTGGTATTTCAGGTTTAGGTGGAGCGATATTTGCAATAACTCTTCGATATAATCCCGAGACTGCTTTTACATTACTACTGCCATCTTTTGCCGTTATAGTCTTAGGAACTATTGGTTCAATTCCGGGGGCAATCATTGCTTCACTAATAGTCGGCTTTGTTAGAGCGCTTTCTTCGCCAATATTAATTGGTATTGGCAGCCCCTTAGGGCGATCTAATTATACTGCTATGGATGGAGTAATGCCCTACATATTCCTTGTTGCAGTATTAATGATCATGCCAGAAGGAATTGGTGATGCTTATGAAAAATGGAAAATAGATCGATTAAGGCGTAAGAGAGAAATAACTAGTGAACCTTCTAAAGTAGTTACATATTTCTTAAGTATTTTCCCTTTAACAGGAGTTTTAGGGCTTCAACATTGGTGGAATAATCGTTCAGATCGTGCCCAAACATTTGCTACTCTTAGTATTGGTTCCTATATTTTCCATCGATTTGCCAGTTTTATCGATAAGCATTCATTTTCTCCAGGAGCTTGTTCTGATGCTTGTACTACAAACGGATCTGTCGAAACAAATTTAGACATTTTATTAGGAAATGATGGCGTTTTACAACCAGAAGATTCTCCCTACTATTTAGCAGATATAGGGACCCCATCTGATCTCGATTTGTCTTGGTTTGACCTTATGCAAACTGAAATCTGGCTACTTGATTTAATATCCTCTGTCGACAATCTTGTTTGGCCGTTGATTCCAATTTTGATATTTGCATATGGGTTAATTCAGGGCAATGAATATATTTCTAATTCTTCTAATGAGACTATTAAACCTGCAAGAAAGCCTAGGGAATCAATATTTTCTGAAGCATTAAGTACATATTATTCAGGAATAAAGAGCGTAGGTAAAGAAAATATTAGACGCTATAATTCACTAATCAATTTAATTAAATCTAATATTAGATCTACTATGAAAAATATGATCTCATCTTTTTCGACTCCATGGAAAAATAATGCCTATCTCACCTCTCGATTGAGATATGGCCGTGAAAGTAATTTAGGATCTAATATAATTTTTATATTCTTACTCCTGATTCTATTTTTATTCCTCTATTGGTTACCTATTTCTAATTCAGATACAATGAATTTCAATAAAGCCCTTCAAGTTTCAAATGTTCTTTTGACATTATCAATTTTTATATTAATGTCATTTTCGTTAAATCTTCATACTGGAGTAACTGGAATGGTTAACTTTGGAGTTATATTTTTCGTAGGTATAGGAGCTATGACAGTCGGTATTCTAACCGCTCCTACCGAAGTTCATGGTTATGCATGGCATGTTTTACCTGCAACTATTGCAGCAGTATTATTAGCAGCTGCATTTGGATGGGCATTAGCATATCCAACAGCACGTTTACGAATGGATTATTTTGCTATAGTCACAATTTCTCTTGGTGAAATTGTTCGTGTATTGTTAGCCGGAGAGCCTCTCCTAAGGGTAGGTTCAATCGGTTCTGCGATTGGTATTTCGAAGTATACTCTCCCATTGAAACAATGGTGGTTTTGTGGAAGAGGAGTTCCGATCGGTCCAGATCAAAATTATATTAGCGCCGATTCTTGTAGAAATGATTCAGCACTTATTGGGCCAGCCGATAAGGTCGGCGAATTGTTGAATCTTACTTCTTCCAATGGTGCGATTGAACCAGCACCATATATGATGCTTCTAGCGATTATGGGAATTATCTCAGTAATACTCGTTTGGTGGCTTCTTGAAACAATATTATCATCTCCTTGGGGCCGAATTCTAAAATCTATTAGAGAAGATGAAGAAGTCGCTCAGCATCATGGTCACAATGTTTTATCTCATAAAGCGGCAAGTCTTGCTTTGGGAGGAGCAATAGCAGGTCTTGCGGGAGTACTTTGGGCTTGGAAACTTACAGGTTTCGAACCTTCCTTAATGTCCCCTGCACGTTCTACTTTCCTTGTATGGGCAGCATTTATTATAGGTGGTAAAGCAAATAATAAGGGTATGATAATTGGTGCTTTCATCATAGTTCTTATGGAATTCGTATTCAATGTATTAGTTGCTGCTCAGGGGTCACCAGATCTTCCATTATATACTACTGCAGATAGAATCGATAGTTTCTTCCAATGGTTGGTTACAAATCAGTGGGATGTTACAAAGATATTCATTATTATAGCAATTTTAGGTATTTTAATAAGAAATAAAGTAATTTCTGACATAGGAGTATCAGGAGTATTTGTATTCTTATTCACACTTTTCATGCTGGGTGAACGTTCTATTGATGAATCATTCACCAATGGGATAGTTAGAGCGGATATGGCATATGTAAAGGTATTATTAATCGGTTGTTTGATGCTATTTTCATTGAAATTAAATCCCAAGGGATTAATCCCAGAAGTTCCATTTAGACCTGAGTTTAAACAAATAATACACGAAGGAGAAGATGTTGAATGAAAACTGTACTTAAAGTAGAAAATCTACGTAAAGAGTTTGGTGGTCTTGTAGCTGTAAAAGATGTGTCATTCGAGATTAAAGAGGGGGAGTTCGTAGGCCTTATTGGACCAAATGGTTGTGGTAAATCTACTACTTTTAATTGTATTAGCGGCCTTCTAAATCAAACATCTGGGCTTATACAAATCCATGGTAAAGATGTATCCGATATGAGACCTGATCAAATTCATAGTTTAGGGATGACTAGAACTTTCCAACATACTAGACTTTGGCGTGAAATGACTGTTATTGAAAATTTATTAGTTCCTCCAAGGCAGCAATTTTCTCCTAATTTTTGGAAATCATTATTTTTCCCGAAAAGCCGTTCGGCAGAACAAGATAGATTAGTCGAGGCTAGTGCAATTCTTGACGAATTAGAAGTTCCTCATATGGCTCATAATTTAGCCAGTGAACTATCAGGAGGCCAATCTAAATTAGTTGATATTGGTAGATCTAGAATGGGTTCCCCTAATCTTCTATTACTCGATGAACCAGTAGCCGGAGTTGCTGGTCCTTTAGCAATGAAAATATTTAATAATCTTCGAAAAACTGTTAATGAAACAGGGATTTCAATATTAATAATTGAACATAATATGGATTTTATTCTTCGTCAAGGAGTTGACAGGATTATTGTGATGAATGAGGGCGAAGTTCTAATGATAGGTACACCGGATGAAGTCAAGTCAAATAAAGCAGTAATTGAAGCATATCTTGGTTCGGTTGGAGAGGAGGAATGATATGACAAGAATACTCGACGTAAAGGGACTTAATGGCGGATATGGTTCTGTACAAATCCTTTATGATATCGACCTATATGTTGAGCAGGGAGAATTTGTTACCATTATTGGTCCTAATGGTTGTGGAAAATCAACTTTTATTAAAACTATTTTTGGAATAGCCACTCATTATTCTGGAAGTGTATTACATGATGGTAATGAAGTGTCTGGATGGAGAACTGATCAACTAGTTAATCGAGGAATAGCATATGTTCCTCAAGTTGATAATGTATTTCCTTCACTTACTATCTTTGAAAATTTACAAATGGGGGGGAATAGTCTCTCCAGCTCAGTTCTGAATGAGAGAATAGAACGAGCGCTAGATATGTTTCCCGATCTCAAGGAACGAGTTCACGATTTAGCGGCGTCCCTTTCAGGAGGTGAGAGGCAAATGTTAGCAATATCTAGGGCTTTAATTTCTAATCCAAAGTTCTTACTCCTCGATGAACCAACTGCTGCTTTAAGCCCTCTTTATCAACAACAAATAATTGAAAGAATCGATGCCCTAAGAGATGAAGGAATTACAGTATTAATAGTGGAACAAAATGCTCGTCTTTCTTTAGCCCGCTCAGATAGAGGATACATATTTGCTGGAGGAAAAGTAGTTCATTCGGGTGATGCCAAGCATATCTTAACAGATCCAGAAATAGGGGAATATTTCCTTGGTTCTAAATCTGAATAATTTCTATTCTGTTAATGATTTGTATAAGAATGGTAGTGATACATCCATTCTGTAATCAATCGACGAGTGAGTATCATCAAATTCTTCATAAATATGATTGATACTAAAATTCTCTAATTTTTCTACTAGTTGTCTTGCACCAAAATGTAAATTATACTGGTCTTTAAATCCACAATCAATGTATAGTCCTTTTAGATTTCTGAGATTTTTTTGCACATCATCTCTTTCAATCATGTGTACAGGGTCATGACTGAGCCATAGATTCCATCTTTTTTCATCAACGACACAAGTTTTGAGATTAACAGGTATACTAATTCCCATTGGTGCAGATTCATCAGGATCATAAAAAGCGCCCATAGCAACCATCATTAGTACATGGAAATCTAGCCCTTTTAATTTCTTTACATCTTTGACATAATCAAGAAAACCTTGTAACCCTCCATGTTTTTCGAGATGAGTTAATGTTTTAGGGAAGTCTCCTAAAAATAGAGAATCAAATCCCATATCTCCCGAATGGCAGGCTATTGCTCCCCATTCAGCTCCATACAACATACCGTGCACCATTGCCCCATAACCCCCACTTGACTTTCCAAAAACACCTCTATTTTCTCCACCTTTCTTTACCGGAAAAAGAGATTCAATTTCTGGAATCATTTCTTCTATTAAAAAATCAGCCCAGTTCCCAACAGCTTGACTATTGATGTACTGATTCCCTCCTAATGATGTAAAACAATCCGGGAGTGCAACTATTACTTCACCCATTTTTCCCTCATCAATTAATCTGTCAATTCTTTGAGGTACAGACTCCTGAAAAGGCTTCCAATTCGTATGTGCAAATCCACTGCCTGTGAAACCAACTAGATCTACTAATAATGGATATTCTTTTGCATTTGTTTCCCAATTTTGGGGAAGATAAATTGCAACTTGACGCACTGTAGGATCATCTAGAAGATTATTTTTTAGAGATTCTGAATCTATTGAAATAACTCTAATCTCTCCTTTTAAGGGACTAAAACTATGCAAGGGCATATTTCACTCCTCATTGAATTTCAATTGTACAAATTCACTTTCATCAGCCACTCTACAAATCATATCTGAACCTAAATCTCTACTTAGTACTCTGAGATGTATTTCTGCAGTAACAGAAACGGTAGCTCTGAATAAATGACCTCCATGGACTACATGTTTGTCATCGGCAAGAACAACATGTAAGTGAGTGAAAGGACCGTCTGGCCCAGGTGCTAAGTTACCCTGTGTTGACAGTAACTCCATTGAATCATGATGAAGAATTTTTTGATATATTCTTTGGCTATCTAAATACCCAATCTCGACATCATGGCATCTACCTATTCCACTTGTTATAACTGCACTTGTAATTCCATGAATATGGAGTCCTTGAATGGACTCATGAATTTCTTCACCCGGATCTAATCTTAGTAGCACATCATCATCAACTCTAGTGAATTCCATAGTGTTCCATAGAGGGGTCAGACTTGAATCCAACGTAGAGGGATTTTCTAAAGTCCTCGGCGAAAATAAAAATATCTTGCAGTGGAAGTCGTAAATAGGGTATTTTGAAACTGGTAATACTTTGAAACTCCACTAGAAGTCAGGGGGTATCATAAACTCTCCAATTTGGTTATAGACCGTTAGTATGTCGGAGCAAAGCCCGGTGAGGAATAGATATGACAATGGCAGCACATGACTCCTCTGCTCGTTGGAAAACATTCTTTTTAGAAGCCAAGGAAACTGAAATATTTACTTTGCTTTCCAAACAGTCAATCACTCCTACACTTTATGTCCCATTTCATGAACTTGAAGCTTTTGATCCAGACTTTGCAGAAGATATTTTATTATTCCCTCGTCAAATTTTAAACACAGGTAAAGAAACTTTAAGGCAAATATGCAGAGAACGGGGTGAAGAGTTAGATGTCATCTTGAGAGTTGGTGAACTTCCAAGGGATAGTCGTCGTGCAATTCGTTCAATTGGTTCCGCTGATATTGAAAAATTACGTAGTAGCGATGTCCAAGTAATTAAAATATCTGAGATTAAACCAAGAATGCATATTGCAGTTTTCCAATGTGAATCATGTGGAGTTAGTCAGGAAATAGCTCAAAATAATGAGAGAGAATTAATTGAGCCATTAAGGTGTCCACCCGCTGATCAAGGAGGTTGTGGCGAAACTGCCGGTAGAGGCGGAGCAACGCGTTTTAATCTTGTTTTTAATGTTTCAAGATTAATAAATAATCAATGGATCGAAATTCAAGAATTACCAGAATCAGTTGAAAGTGGCGCTCAACCTGGTCGAGCAAAAGTCCTTATTGAAGGCGATTTAGTAAACAAGCATTTACCAGGTCAAAGAATTGTTGCTAATATGATACCTGTAGTTTATAGTGAAGTTGTGAAAAATAAAAAAACACCAATGTTCGATATTATTTATCATCTTATTAGTTCGGAACATGAATCTGTTCCATTTACTGAAATTAAAATTACTGACGAAGAAGAAGAACAAATTTTAGCAATATCCCAAAGAGAAGATCTTCTTAGGCTAATGCAAAATTCTATTGCTCCATCTATCTATGCCACAGGGGTAATGAATTTTGTAAAAAGATCTTTAGCTCTCCAATTATTTGGAGGGGTTTCAAGGAAAAATCCTGATGGAACTCGTACTAGAGGCGATATTCATATTCTATTAATGGGTGATCCTGGGGTTGCTAAATCTCAGTTGTTGACATATGTTTCAGAATTATCTCCTAGAGGGAAGTTCGCATCGGGAGGGGGTGTTTCCGGTGCAGGATTAACAGCCGCCGCCGTCAAAGATTCATTTGCTGATGGTAGATTTTCTTTAGAAGCGGGAGTATTACCTCTATCAGACAGAGGTTTAGCTGCGATAGACGAATTCGATAAAATAAGTAAGGAGGATAGGCATGTAATGCATCCTGCCATGGAACAACAAACGATTCATATTGCAAAGGGTGGAATTACTGCATCACTACCATCTCGATGTGCTATTATTGCAGCGGCTAATCCCAAAGATGGGCGTTTTTCAAAGAGAGGTGCGAATCAAAGCGTCCTACGTTCATTCGGTGAAACAGGACTTCCTGCTCCTTTAGCATCTCGATTTGATATCATATGGATGATGAGAGATGAAGTTAGGGCAGAACATGATGAAATGATTGCTAAACATATTCTTCGAAGTAGAACACGCGGAGTTCCTGAAGCTTTGATTGATGAATATATGGCAGATGACCCTCAAGATCAAGATAAGGATTTAATCTTGAAAGAAGGAGTTGATGGGACTGAACATTTAACCCCCTCGTTCCTTCGAAAATATATTGCATTTGCTAAGAGAAATTTTCATCCTAATATTGATCAAGATGTAATGGCGTTAATATTAGAATATTATGTACAAGAAAGACAATCATTTGGTAGAGAAGATCAAGATGAGGGAGAGTCCAATGTAGTCCCTATAACTGCTAGGGCATTAGAGGCATTAATTCGGTTAACTGAAGCACATGCTAGAATGTATCTTCGAGAAAATGCAACTGCTGAGGACGCTAAAGTTTCCTTAGCAGTCTTCAAGCATTGGCGTCAAGAAGCAGGTATTGAGGACGAATCAGAGTATTCGGGAGTATCTGTTCGGCAAAGAAATACTTCAACAATAATCTCTCAGATTGTTAGAGATATTTGTGCAGAAAATAATAATGTAGCTACTATTAGTTCAATTTATAATCGAGCAATTCCCAAGAAGATAGATGAATTAACAGTTGATAAAATATTACAACAATTATGCCAAGGAGGACAACTTTATAGGCCCAAAAACGACCAATATAGTTTCACCTAGTCTGCCGTTTAGGCTATGAAAGATAACCTTGTCTCTGTGATTAATATGGAACCATGGGGTGATGTCTTTTCTCCCGATAATCTCAATCCGGAAGGATTAGGTTTCATGTGCGGTCTAGAAATACATCAGCAATTAGCAACTGGAAAACTTCATTCTCGTATGCCAAGCGAATTATATGATTTTGGATTAAATGAGATTCCTCAAGAGTGGAGTCGTTCTCATAGGAAGTTACGTGCAGCGCAAGGAGAGAGTGGGAAAATTGATGTTACCGCACGTTTCGAATCTCGTAGGAATCGTTCTTTTGTTTATGTTCAATCACCAAATGCAGGATTGATAGAGTTAGATGAGGCTCCCCCATTAGATCACGATAGTGCAGCAGTAGATACTGTTTTGACAATCGCTGCAATGATGAATGCAAAACCAGTTTCTTCTATGCAAGCAATGAGGAAGACAGTAGTCGATGGCTCAAATACTAGCGGCTTTCAACGAACGACCTTAGTGGCTACGAATGGATATATTCAGTCTAATTTAGGAAATGTTGGTGTTGATGTTATCTGTCTCGAGGAAGACTCCGCTAGAAAACTCGAAACAAAATCTACAGATGAGGGGGAATTAGTTTACTATACCTTAGATCGTCTTGGTATGCCTTTAGTTGAGATTGCAACTGCACCTGATATCCAGACACCCGATCATGCCAAAGAAGTTGCTTTACTCTTAGGGACACTCTTGCGTGACACTCGTCTTGTGAGGAGAGGTTTGGGTTCAATTCGTCAAGATTTGAATGTCAGTATTGCTTGTGGTGTGAGAGTTGAAATCAAAGGGTGCCAAGATTTAGATTGGATTCCAAAAATTATCAAAATTGAAATGGCCAGACAATTGCATATGTATCGTTTAGCCAATCAATTACGACAAGAATCATCATTGCCCGAATTACCTCCTGACCGACGCTTAGATTCAATACCTATCGAAAATAGGGTGGCATTATCAGCAGTATCTAGATTACCTCTTGAAATTAGTGATTTAAGTGATTTATTCACCCATTGCTCATCTGATATGATTAAAAAATCTCTTTCATCTGGTTCTGTATTATTAGCATTAAAATTATCAGGTTTTGCTGGTAAAATTGGAAGTAAAGAGGTAGATGAAAATGGAGCCCAATTACCTCGCCTTGGTAGGGAATTAGCGAGTTCTGCTAAGCAAGCAGGAGTTGCAGGTATTTTTCATTCTGACGAACTTCCAGCATACGGAATTACAGAAATAGACGTAGCTTCGATAAGGGAGCGTTTATCTCTTTCTGATGATGATGCTTTTGTCCTATGTGTCGCTCCTCAATGGCAGGCTGAGTTAGCTCTCGAATCGGTATTATTACGTGCTCGAGCAGCCTTCCATCGAATCCCTGGTGAAGTACGTAATGTTGTCATTAGAAAGGGGTCACCCGAAGATGGGACTACAACAGCAATGCGGCCACTACCTAGTGGGGCCAGAATGTATCCTGAAACGGATATACAAGTTTTACATTTAGATTCAAAAAGATGGGAAGGAATATGCTCAAATCTTCCAATGAACCGTGAAGAAAGAATAGCAAGATTAGGGGAATATGAAATTTCCAGTAACCAGTTGGAGGCATTATTGGGTGGGGAATTAGATGATTTATTCATTGATGGTGTTATTGACGGTGGTTTATCTTCTCCAAGTCTTCCATCAAAAGCTTGGGCCTCAATGCTGCTTGATAATTCACGATCAGAAATTGCTAAAGAAGCAAATATACAAGAATCAAAAGTTCCATGGGAATTATTAGCGCTATTAGTTTTTGCAAGAGAAGAAAAAATAATTACACGCGAAGGAATTATTCCGATAGCTAAAATATATTTAGCAACCTCCAATTCTTATTCATTTGAAGACCAGATGTCATGGATATCTGAGATTGCAGAATTAGAAGGTTTTTCTCCTGCTAATACTGACTTAGTTGAACAAGTAGTTAATTCAATTCTTATTGAACGTGATGACTTTGTCAGGGAAAAGGGAATGGCCGCAGTAGGACCATTAATGGGTATTGTTATGAGTAAACTAGGTGGTTCAGCAGATGGTAAATTAGTCAATTCACTTTTAGTAGAAAAAATCAAAAAAATCGACTAATAAAAGTTCTTTAATTATTAATTTCGGGCAGCCTAATTATCATCAATATTAATCTACTTGGTTACAGCGCGTTCAAACTCAATGTCAACTCTGATAACCACAATAGCAGTCGTAATAATACTAACAGCCCTAGCATTTTTAGCAGTAAAAGAAGAAAATAGGTTAAAATCCGCATCTGTTGTTTTTGTTTCAATGTTATTACTCACTTTTGGTACAATCACAGAAGAATTGGGAGAGATAACTACTGAACTAGTTGAAAACGACGAAGATCCACATTACGGTTTACCTATTTCTTGGAATGGTACACAAGTGGTTTGTTTCCATTTCCCTTCAGGTTCTAGTCTTGAAGGCTTTGATGACGGTAGACACCATATAGATTCGAACGGAAATTCGGCTTCCATGACTGTTGGAACTTGGGGTGACAGTAACGCAACTGGTGCTTGTATTGGTGGATTTGAAGGATATGATAATGGCTTAGATTTGTTAAATGCAGCAGTTAACGTAACAGGAGACAGTTTTTCTCTTAATATTACTGAGTTTTCTTTCGGCTTACAGATAGATTCAATCGGAGGAATAAGCCCTTGTGAAGTATATACTTGTGCAGAAGATTTCTCTTCAGGAGCATATTGGGAGTTATTAAACGATGGAGCATACTCAATGGTAGGTATTTCGGATTTAGTATTGAATGATGATACCGTCATTACTTGGCAGATTGCTTCATATTGATTCGATAATACTTGCAGTTAATAAAAATTGTATATTTTTACAGTCTACAAGATTGAATCAGAGTAATCATCAATAACATAATCACATTGGACTGCTTACCCATGTTATTCGATGCGCACGCAGTAACTCTTTCTCCTACTGAACAATTCCTTCTTGATTTGTTCATTGTATCAGTTGCAATTTGCGCTCTTATTTTCACAAATAATAAAAATAAGTCAAGTAACCCTGGATTAATTTTTACAATCCTTGTTGTTTTAGCAATATCAGGACGATTACTATTAAATCCAATTCCAAATGTTCAACCTGTTACCTTTTTGATTATTATGATCGGAATTTATTTTGGAATTTCTTATTCAATAGCTTTTGCAGCAATCGTCACAATGTCTTCCAATGTAATGCTAGAGCATGGACTTTGGTCCAATTATCAGATATTTGCTTGGGCTCTTATAGGCGTATTAGCAGCACTCTTTCGTACTCAATTCATCCAAGATGAAAAACTTAATATTACTCGATTAGCAATATTTGCTGGGTTTTCTGGTTTCCTCTTTGATTGGATAGTTTCTCTAAGTATCTTACATTCTGTTGATACTTCGTTTTTCTTGATTTATTTATTAAATGGTTTACCTTTTGATTTACTCCATGCGGCAGGCAATATTGTGTTAGTGGCATGGTTTGCAAATCCACTTAGTGAATTAATGACAAGACAGACATCTCTCATTAATCCAGAGGCGGTGTCCGAACTTGTCTCGAACTGATGAATTAACTATGGTGTTAGTCACACGTAGCGACCTTACAATGTCCAAAGGTAAGCTTGCAGCACAATGTAGTCATGCTACAGCGGAATGTGTTCTTAAAGCAAAAAGAATAGCTCCTAAGACATTAGAAAAGTACCGTACTAATGGTGCAAGAAAGATAGTTTGTGCTGCAAGTAATCTCGAGAATCTAAAACGTATCTTTGGCGAAGCAAATGAAGCAGGATTGATTTGCTATATGGTGAAAGATGCTGGCCATACAGAAATACCTTCAGGGACTGTAACAGTCGTAGGGATAGGGCCTGGGCCAAGATCATCTATCGATACAATCACAAGTAGTCTACCTCTTGTAAAGTAATTACTCGATATTTGAATATCAAGGCTGAAAGAGTATTCAGCCTTTTTTTATAAATTCGGCTAAACTGGAGGACACATGTCCCCCAGTTTGCCTTACGTATCTATTAAATAAATATTTTATTTATTCCATAGCATCATCGATCTTAGTAGCAATTAATGCTCCAAGACCAACTACAGCACCATCAAGGATCCAAGTACTTACAGAATGAACAATATTGTCCCCTCCACTTAGCATGTTGGATGCCATATCGTGTGCTCCACCAACGCCCATACCTAGGGCACCAGCAGCCATAACTACTGCAATAGCAGTCATCCATGCATCACATCGGCTATGGATTGTACCAATAACTGCACCAGCAGCTAACATAGTTAACATTGGCCACAAACTAAATGCCCACATATCTCCTGCTGCGTATCCGGTATCAATCTCTCCACCTTCTGTTAACATTAGGATTGCAGCAGCTGCTCCAATTACCTGTGTTATCAATCGCATTCCACCGTTCATCCAGTTATCTTGGTCGGTCATATCGCCAGTCATCATAGTCATCCACGTAAACATAGGTAGAATATGTGCACCAGCCATAGCAGTCATTGCTGCAGCAAGTACTAATCCAGCCATAAGGGCGTTTGACCCCATGCTCCCTAGAACTAACCAAGAGACTACGAAAGCCCCACCAATTTCACTCATCATTACTTTTTTGTCAATTTCCATATTTATTTCCTCCCACCGTAGTGAGCGCTTGCGCGTTATCCGGAGAGTATATAATAAAAATGGTATGAAAACAGCAAAATAGTGCCTTTTGATTACATTCTTACGTAAGCCGGTGTTATAAAAAACACTTGATATATTTCTAGATACCGAGTGTATTTTACTGTTTCTGTTATTATTTAGATAGCAATAGTCATCAATGAGTAACTCTCCTCAGAGAATATGGTGGAACAGGTTGCGTTGTGTAGCGATACTCGTAGTGAGCTTCTATCCAAATGTATGGGGATTTCAGAGCTTATTGAATGGTTAGATAAAATCGATAGACGCCCGGGTTTGAATGAATTAGAGAGGAAACTAAGTTCTATTAAAGTAAATATTTCTGCTTTGAAAGATTGTATTGGATATGCTAAAGAAGGGTATCAAAGGAATGTTATCAAGAGAACTGAATTTTACGAATTAGTAGCAATATGTTGGACACCAGGCCAATTAACTCCT